>CACYDX010000081.1 GCA_902773255.1 Oscillospiraceae bacterium | reverse complement strand
TGAACGCCGCCAAGCAGGCCTGTGAAAACTGCGGCGTCGAGTACGTCATCAAGACCAACGTCCCCGAGGGCCAGGAGTGCTACGACGCTGCCGCCGAGCTCGTCGATGCCGGCTGCAATATCGTCTTTGCCGACTCTTTCGGCCATGAGTCCTTCATGATCCAGGCTGCTAAGGAGTTCCCTGAAGTGCAGTTCTGCCATGCTACCGGTACCCAGGCCCATTCCGCGGGTCTGTCAAACTTTCACAATGCATTTGCCACCATTTATGAAGGCCGTTACCTTGGCGGTGTCGCCGCCGGTCTCAAGCTCAATCAGATGATCGAGGAGGGCAAGATCACCGCCGACCAGGCCAAGATCGGTTACATCGGCGCATACCCCTATGCTGAAGTTAAATCCGGTTACACCTCCTTCTTCCTCGGTGCCCGCTCTGTATGCCCCAGCGCTACCATGGAAGTGACCTTCACCAACTCCTGGTTCAGCCCCGACCTTGAGAAAGAGGCTGCCATCAAGCTCATCAACAATGGATGCGTCCTCCTTTCCGAGCATGCAGACTCCATGGGTGCTCCCACAGAGTGCGAGTCAAATGATATACCCTTCGTCTTCTACAACGGCTCAGCTGCCAAAGACTGCCCCAATACCTTCATCGTGGCTTCCAGAATCAACTGGGTCACTTTCATGGAGGTCATGATCGGCCGTGTCGCCAAAGGCGATACTCTTAACGCAGACTGGACAGGCACTCTTGCCAACGGTGCTGTCGAATTGACAGAGATAAATGAGAACGTTGCAGCTCCCGGCACGGCCGAGAAGCTTGAGGAGGTCAAGAACGCTCTTATCAACGGCAGTGTCAGAGTGTTCGACACCAGCACTTTCACCGTTGGAGGCAAGCCTGTTGAATCTTACCTTGCAGACGTCAATGACCTCGGCACCTTCACGCCTGATACCGAGTCCATCGTTAACGGCGAGTTTGCGGAGTCTGTTTTCCGCAGCGCTCCCAGTTTTGACATTGACATCGACGGCATCACTAATATAGACGCATAATAAGGCTTTTCCCGCGCTCCCGAAAGGGGGCGCGGGAGTTCCTATGCTGCAAAGGGCGGCGCAGTGACCGGCAAGCCACCGCGCTGCCCTTTACAGCATATTGACACTGTCTTGCGGAGAATGCTCCAACGGACGTTTTTCTCTGATCAGAAAGGGGTGTGCTGCTTTGGAAGAAAAGACCGCGGCAGTCACAATGCGAAATATAACCAAGCGCTTCGGACCGGTCCTTGCCAACGACAAGGTCTGGCTCGACATATACAGAGGCGAGATCCTGGCACTGCTTGGGGAAAACGGCAGCGGAAAGACCACGCTCATGAATATGCTTTCCGGTATCTATTTCCCGGATGAAGGAGAGATAAGCATCGACGGGAAGCCGGTCGTCATCCGCTCGCCAAAGGATGCATTCGATCTTGGTATCGGTATGATCCACCAGCATTTCAAGCTTGTTGATGTTCTGACTGCTGCAGAGAACATAGTTCTCGGGCTTGAGGGAAAGCTGGATCTGAAGGCTGCAGCGCGCAGGATCCGGGAGATATGCGATGCATACGGCTTTGAGGTGGATCCCTCTCAGAAGATCTATAACATGTCAGTCTCCCAGAAACAGACTGTTGAGATCGTCAAGGTTCTCTACCGCGGCGCGGATATCCTGATCCTGGACGAGCCGACCGCAGTTCTTACTCCCCAGGAGACGGATAAACTGTTTACCGTCTTGCGCAACATGCGTAACGACGGCAAAGCCATAGTTATCATCACACATAAGATGCATGAGGTTGAAGCGCTTTCCGACCGGGTCGCTATACTTCGCCACGGTCAGTTTGTGGGCGACATGCTTACCAGAAATACCAATGCCCAGGAAATGACCAACATGATGGTTGGCCATGCGGTCACTCTTAACATAGACAGGCCTGAGCCGATAGATCCCAAACCGAGGATCGAGGTCAACGGGCTCACGATCCGCAGTATAGACGGGATCCTCAAGCTGGATGATGTTTCATTTACCGCGAACTCCGGGGAGATCCTCGGAATCGCAGGTATCTCCGGCTGCGGTCAGAAAGAGCTCCTGGAAGCCATCGCCGGATTGCAGCCGGTGGAAAAGGGAAGCATTTCCTATGTTAATGACAACGGAACAAAAGAGGAGCTGATCGGCAAGGATCCTCTGGAAATAGCCGGACTGGGCGTGAGCCTTTCCTTTGTTCCCGAAGACAGGCTCGGAATGGGACTTGTTGCCAACATGGATCTGGCGGACAACATGATGCTCAGGTCATTCAGGCGCGGACGTTCCGTTTTCACTGACCGCCGTTCTCCCTACAGGCTTGCGGAGAATGTGGTCAGGGATCTGGAAGTGATCACACCCGGCGTGACCACTCCTGTGCGCAGGCTTTCCGGAGGAAATGTACAGAAAGTGCTTGTAGGCCGTGAAATAGCATCGGCCCCGACAGTACTTCTGACTGCCTATGCGGTCCGCGGTCTGGATATTAACTCATCATACACGATATATGATCTGATCAACCAGCAGAAGGCGGCCGGCGTAGCGGTGATATATGTAGGAGAAGATCTGGACGTGCTGCTGGAATTGGCAGACAGAATATTGGTGCTCTGCGGCGGCAAGGTGTCGGGCATAGTCCCGGGACGCGGCGCCAGCAAGCGCGATGTCGGTCTGATGATGACAAAGCTGGGGGGAAAAGCAAATGGATAACAAAGTGCGCAATCCTCTCTTCCACGTTGCCAAGCGTGCGGCCCTGCCCTGGTATAAGAGCTGGGCGATCCGTTTCTGCGCTGTACTGGCCGCGCTGATTGTCTGCGGTCTCATAACTACTCTGGTCACAGGAGAAGATCCTGTTGCAGTCTATGTTTCCATGTGGAAAGGCTCTTTCGGTACTGCAAGGCGCTTTTGGGTCCTGCTGCAGAATATTGCTATGCTCCTTTGTGTGTCTCTTGCCGTAACTCCGGCCTTCAGGATGCGTTGCTGGAATCTGGGCGGAGAGGGACAGGCCCTCATTGGCTGCCTGTGCTCCGCAGCCTGCATGATCCTTCTGTCCGGAAAGATCCCGAACTGGGCGGTCATAGTCTGTATGATCGTATCCAGCATCCTTGCCGGTGCGGTGTGGGCCGGGATCCCGGCGTTTTTCAAGGCAAAGTATAATACAAATGAGACGCTTTTCACTCTCATGATGAACTATGTGGCCACCCAGCTCGTGGCCTACTTCTGCGTCGTATGGGAGAATCCTAAGGGCTCCGGACAGATTGGCATCATCAATCCCAACAGTCAGATAGGCTGGTTTCCGGTCATAGGCGGGCAGAAATATCTGCTCAATATTATCATTGTTGCGCTTGTATGCGTGGCGATGCATATCTATCTGAACTATACCAAGCACGGCTATGAGATTGCGGTTGTGGGTGAAAGCGAGCGCACCGCGCGTTATGTCGGTATAAAAGTTGACCGTGTCATAATCCGCACCATGCTTCTTTCCGGAGCACTCTGCGGTCTGGCGGGACTTTTGCTCGTAGGAAGCACGAATCATACGCTCACACCTACGCTTGTGGAAGGCAGGGGCTTTACAGCGGTCATGGTGTCTTGGCTTGCCAAGTTTAATCCCATATGGATGATACTCACCAGTCTTCTGCTGGTGTTCCTCGGCCGCGGTGCGGGAGAGATAGCTACGAATTTCGGACTGAACCAGAGCTTTGGCGATATTCTCACCGGTGTGATCCTTTTCTTTATCATAGGCAGCGAGTTCTTTATCAACTATCAGATCAAACTCACAAAGAGCAGCGGAAAGGAGGAGTAAGCAGTGTTTGACTTTATCACCTTTATCCCGCGGGCTGTTATGCAGGGGATCCCGCTTCTCTTCGGGAGCACAGGCGAGACACTGACGGAAAAATCGGGCAATCTCAATCTCGGTATTCCCGGTATCATGTATGTAGGCGGGATCTGCGGAGTCATCGGAGCATTCTTCTATGAAGCGGGAAAAACAGCGCAGGAGATGAATGCGTTTCTCGCCATACTGATCCCCATGATCTGTTGCATGGCCGGCAGTCTGCTAATGGGACTTCTGTACTGCTTCCTTACGGTCACGCTGCGGGCTAACCAGAACGTTACCGGACTTGCGCTCACGACATTCGGTGTAGGCTTCGGCAATTTCTTTGGCGGATCTCTGATCAAACTCTCCGGAAGCGAACTGCCCTCGATCATCCTTACAAACACGTCCAATATTTTTCGCCGCCATATCGCCGCCGGAGACAGCACCGGAGCTTTCGGCAAGCTTTTCCTGAGTTATGGCTTTCTGGCATATGTAGCGGTGATTATCGCCCTTGTTATATCGTTTATATTGAAGAGAACGCGTACGGGATTGCATCTGCGGGCGGTGGGTGAAAGCCCGAACACAGCGGACGCGGCAGGCATTAACGTCTCACGGCAGAAGTATTCTGCGACCTGTATAGGATCCATGATCGCCGGTCTCGGCGGACTGTACTATGTTATGGACTATGCTTCAGGTATGTGGACCAATAATGCCTTTGGCGACAGGGGCTGGCTTGCCATAGCGCTTGTCATCTTCACTGTCTGGCGTCCCAATGTCGGTGTTCTTGCTTCCTTCCTGTTCGGCGGGCTGTATATCCTCCATATGTATATCCCCTCCGGCATGAATCTGGCGGTGAAGGAACTGTATAAGATGGCGCCCTATGTTGTGACCATCATAGTGCTGATACTTACCAGCATGCGCAACAAGCGTGAAGACCAGCCGCCGGCTTCCCTCGGCCTGGCATATTTCCGTGAAGAACGGTGAAGTACCTGAACGAAAAACAGCATGGAGATTAAATGCTCCATGCTGTTTTTTATATTATCGCGGTTTAGTGTTTGTCCTCAGGCGGAAGATCTGAGATCTACAACCGGGAATGCTTCCGTTTCCATCAGCTCATGGAAGTAGCCTTCATCAAGGACCATTGCCTCATAGTTCTCTCCCCCGGTAAAGGCGAGGACGTAGGGGAAATTGTCAGCGCCACGCAGAAGCAGGCCCGGAGCGTAACCTAATTCCAGTTCAACCCCCGCTGTAGACAGGCTTTTCTTCGAATCGATGATTTTTGATATTGCCGGAAAATCACCATATCCTACGGTAGAGCGGATATACAGGCAGGGACGGCTGTTTTCCAAATCCATGATCGCGCAGTACTTGCCGTAGTTGCCGCCGTAGAATGATTCAAGCTTGAAGGCTGATTTTTTGTATTTCAGTTTGCCTTTGGCAATGGAGAAGTTCTTTGCGGTGAAAGAGCTTGAAGTATAGTCTGCCGCACTCTTAAGTATCTTGCAGGCGATTTCATAGTTTTCCTTTGCCTCGAAGGACTCATCCGTATAGTCATCCTTAAAGTCCGGGAACCATCTGTATATGATGCTTTCATTCTTTTTCTCAAGCTCGAAGAATTTAGGGCTCTTCAGAGCAAAGAACTGCCTGAGAAATACGGTAAACACCGTGGGATCTGCCTGAAGATAGGGCAGGAGAGAGGAATAGCATATCACAGGATCGCTGCAGTAGTCATTGAGAACGGGACCTATGTAGCAGCATTCCTTCTGGGCGAATCTCATTACCATGATCCGCAGGCTGGATATCACGTTCTGCTCGAGGTAATCGGTCGTCATTTCACCGGTCAGGCTCAGTGTACCGTCCCCCAGGGCGACCGTTTCGATCTCCTTCATGAATGTCAGCTGGGGAGTGTAGGTAAATGCTATGTTTTCCTTGGTTATCCTCAGCAGTTTGGCAAGTTTTGTAGATGTGAATCTTGCCAGTGACACCCTATGGCCAAGAATGATCAGATGGGTCGGCCTGACAGTGATCACATTGTCCGAGCAGTATGCCTTGCAGTAAACACTGAACGCGAGCCTCGTTTTTTTGTGATACATCTCAACGTCAAAGGTCATCCCGTCTTCGTTGATGTCCAGACCAAGGCCCGTCAGCTCGAGATGCAATGTGGAGAGAGTTTCGTTAGTGTCCCTGAGCCAGTCTTCCCCGTAATATCTGTAAAGGAAATACCATATGTCGCTTTTATCCAGAGTAAGGGTCATTTTTGCATCGGCTGAAAAAGAAAGATGCTGTGTTCTGCTGTCAGATTCAGACTGTGCATACCTGAGTACGTCATCCAGATGAAGCTCAGCGCCTGCCATTTTTGCCCTGCATACGAAAAACAGAACGGCTGCCGTGATGATCAGAGTCAGGAGTATCAGGCCCAGAACCGTAAAAAAGACATGGCCGAATGATTTGTTATTCGATTTCATCAGCTGTGTTAAGAAGACCTGCAGTTATTTGCCTTCGTATATTATAAGGCTGTCCACATCGTAGTCCTTGAGCTTTTCACGGCCTTTAAGGCCTGCAAGTTCCATGAGGAATATTGCCTTCACAACGGTTCCGCCGAGTTCCTCGATAAGCTTGCATGCAGCTTCGGCAGAGCCGCCTGTGGCGATCAGGTCGTCCACCAGCACTACTCTCTGACCGGGCTGGATGGCATCCCTGTGGATCTCTATCGCTGCAGTGCCGTACTCAAGAGCGTAGCTGCGCGAAACTGTCTCACGGGGGAGTTTTCCTTTTTTGCGGACCATAACGAACCCCTTGTTGAGCAGATAGGCAACAGGCATTCCGAAAATGAATCCGCGCGACTCAGTTCCGGCTATCAGATCAAATTCGATCCCGTCAAGAAGCTTAACAAGTCCGTCAATAGCGAGCTTCAGGCCGTCCGGATCCTGTACGACAGAGGTGACATCCCGGAATATGATCCCGGGTTCAGGAAAATCAGGAATGCTTTTAACATAGTCTTCAACTTTTTTCATGATCAGAAACGCCTCCGTTATTTGATTGTGGCTGAATCAGTATATCATATCGCCATAAAGGGAACAAGAGAAACATAGGAGCCGCACAGGTATGTGATGATTGTATAAGCGGTTTATATTGCATTCAAAATATGCGTATGTTAGTATGAAATCACGTAATACTTTGCTGTTTCTGACAGCATAAGATATTAAAACCGGAGATGATGAATATGAAGAAAAGCTTTACCGCAAAGACACTGATCGTTTCACTGTGCCTCATGCTGCTTTTCTGCCTTATACTGAGCGGGTGCAAAAGCAGGGATGCTGCGGCTGCGGACAGACTGTTCGAACAGCTGAATGTCGACGCACCGGACGGAGAAGCCATTGCTGAAGCGCAGGAAGCTTATGCCGGACTTTCCGCTGAAGACAGGGAAGAGCTTGAACACTATGAGCAGTTCGTTCAGGCAGAGGCCAGATACAAAGCAGATGAGGTAGATGCCCTCATTAAAAGCATAGGCACTGTTACTCTGCAAAGCGGCAATGCTGTCGATGCCGCAAGAAAAGCCTACGATGCACTGGATGATGCAGCGAGAGCACTTGTATCGGGAGCAGATGATCTGACGGCTGCTGAAGAAAGTTTTCACAGACTCAAAGTGGAAGAAGCAGCTGCAGATATCGATGCACTGATCACAGCAATAGGGGATGTAAGCCTGGAAGACGAAGCGAATATTGCTGCTGCCCGTTCTGCCTATGATGCAGCTGATGAAGAAGTTCAGTCTGCAGTTCAGAACCTTTCGGAACTGGAAAAGACTGAAGAACAGTTTCACAAACTGGAAGTTGCGAAGGCTGCAGAAGAGATCGACACCCTTATAGATGCTATCGGAGAAGTCACCCTTGAAAGCGGTGAGAGCATAGATGAAGCACGCTCGGCATATGATATTGCAGATGAGGAGATAAAGGCTGAAGTCAGAAATCTCCGGGTGCTTGAAGAGGCCGAGGAAAGGCTTGTATATCTCGGCAAAAAAGTGCAGGCAGAAGAAATGGATGCCATTATAGCATCGCTTGGCACCATTACAGCGGAGAGCGAAGAGGCTGTTAAGAAAGTTCGGGAGCAGTTTGAACAGCTTCCCGAGGACATTCGCGAACTGGTTGAGACTGCGGATCTGATCGACAAGGCGGAATATACGATCCAGGGGCTGAAGGACAAGGCCGCAGCATCAAAGATAAAAAAACTTGTTGACAATAAAAAATATGATGATGCCATTGCTTTTGTTGAGGAATATATAGGCAATCGTAAGGCGAAAGATATCCAGGGAAGCGTGGTCAAAAATGCTCTCAAAGCCTATGTGGCCAAGGCAAATGCACTCATGAAGAAATCGCGTTATGAAGAAGCGGAGAAACTGTTAAATAACTGTAAGAAACGTTACTCCGGAGCAGACATGGCGGATGTTAACAAGGCAATCAATTCTCTGAAAAAAGCTATAAGCGAACCTGCAAACGGAAAGGTGTTCACATCAAAAGCGAAAGGCGGATACTGTACACTGAAGATAAAGGCAGGCGATACACCTGTATTTGTAAAGATCGTCAATATCAACGATCCGAAATCATTTGTTTCCGTATATGTAAGGGCGAACAAGAGTACGACGGTTCATATCAGGAACGGTAAATATACATTGAAATATGCCACCGGAAGCAAGTGGTACGGGAGCAAGGATCTCTTCGGAAGCGATACCAGATATTATTCGGCTGACACAACTCTCGATATGAGTATCAGCAGGAGCGGAAACTATATATACTATCAGACTTATACCATTACGCTTTATACAGTTGTCGGGGGAAATCTGTCAACATCCAAGATCTCGCAGGAAGATTTCTGATCTCATATATTATATCTCGGATGCTTTAAAGACAGCACCCCGGATGATCTTTCATCCGGGGTGCTGTTCTTATCTTGTTTTTCGGTTTTCCTTAGCCGGCTTTTTGCACTGATGTTTATACATACTGACGGTAAACAACGACATGATTACAAGACATACGCTCATAAGAAAATAACAGGAAAGATACCAGTTTTCATGGCGCTGGACAAGGTATTCACTGATACCGGCCCCGCCGAGAGCGATAAACCACCCGGACCAGATGATCCAGTGATATGCTTTCAGTCCGTCGGCCTTTATGGCCCTTATACTATAGTACACCAGTACAGCGAGCATCATCACACCGCAGAATGTCTGTACAACGCTGACAAAGCCGTTGAACGGAACGAAGCTTGAGTCATATCTCGTGCTGTCCATAACGACTTCAATTGCGCTGTACCAGACTATGAACATCATCCAGACGCTTCCGCTGTTGTTCCTGCTGTTCTTTGCGGGAGAGTTCCTCAGTTTTGAGAAGAACATCAGCAGGACTGCCATCAGGACGGCAAGCAGCATTGATTCAATGAAGAATGCAGCGAAGCGGTATTCTACAGCCCCTGAGGAATTATAGAATACAGCAGCGAAAGGCAGATGCTGCATAGAAGGCCTGTTTACCGCGATCTTGCTTCTGAAGGCGGAATTAAACATACAGGCCATGCGGGCGGATATAATAAAGATAATCAGTCCCGGGGCAAGACAGTCCATCAATAGTGCAAGCTGATCTTTTTTACAGAATGCCGACATTATTGCATAAGTGATCAGTAAGCCGACAAACACCCCGGAAAGAACGAAATCGCCTGTTCCCAAATCGGTCAGCGCACTGATAAAACCGGAGTACTGTTCCATATGGCAGTACCAGTGGAGTATTCTTGAAAGAAAAACGGACAGCACAAGCGCAATCGGAACATACAGGCATATGGTTTTTCTCCGGCCGCCATGCGTAACAAAAAGCGCCCATGTAAGGCAGAGGCATGACGCGGTGCCGAGAGAAATAACGATGCTGCTGTAGAATATGGAATTGCTGCCAAGGCTGACTGCTATAGCATCCATTATTATTCCTCCGCATCTGGAATGGCTGAGGCAAAGTACAGTATATCGCTCATAGTTCTTTCTGCGCCATATACTATTTTGTTTGCCGGAAGTCCGTTGAATACAATGACTGCCGTCTGACCGCCGTCGAGTTCATAAGCCATATAACAACCGTTATCATACATTATCTTGGCAGCGTCTGATGCATGCATACCGGAGCTGTCAGTTTCAGTACTTGTCACCATCATCAGATAGTGCAGATTATCGATCTTTCCTATTGCAGAGCGGGCAAAAATGCTGGATATTTCTCCTACCGGATAGAAAGATGTGTGATAAATTTCACCGTTTTCAACAAGTATGGGGCCGAACGATGTCGAGAAGATAATATCGTTATCGGCAATGAACTGTTCGGTCGCTTCAGCGGATTTCAGTTCACCGGCATGTGAGAAGATCATATCACCTGATGCCGTGAAGAAGCATGTATCGAGAGAGGATGGGGAGAAGCGGTAAAGATTCCTTTTATATACTACAACTCCTGCCTGTCTGAAAGCATAGAAATCACCGTTGATCGCAACCACGGCATTAACAGCCCTTGCCATATCCGATGCTTTCAGCTGGATGCTGGAACTGTATGAATCTCCGGCAAGTGCACGCCTTAGCTGAGAACCGTCCGCTACTTTCACCTCTGCGAAAGTACAGACCCTGTTTCCCACTTTTTCTTTCCATACTACTGAGAGGATGGTTTCATCAGAATAGTATCCGATAGGTGAATTCTGGAAAAAAGACCGTTCCTGGTTCCAGACGAAATGCTGCCCTTCAAGAAGATCCGCAGCTTCGTCGATAACAGCCTGCACGACAGCGGGATCATATGTCTCTCCGAATTTTGCCTGATCCGGTTTCGGAGCTGTAGAAGACTCTTCCGGTATTTTATACTGTTTTCTGATATAAACTATGTCCGACAGAGCATCGCTTTTTAAATTGTTTGCCGCCGGTTCGAGACGCTGCGTAAGGTCGGTATATGTTGTTTTGTTTTCGATAACCCTCTCGGGAATAGCCGGGTGGATCGTGAACAGGATCCACAGAGCGGATATGATCAGTATCAGCAAATAAACAGTAAAGAGCAGAAAGCTCAAGGGTTCCCGTGATCGCGGGACAATTATGCTGTTTTCATTTTTAGCGTCATCCAACATCGCTTGCATTTCTCCTTACCGTTCATCTATTCACCGCCGCATAAAGCGGACAGAAGATCAGACGACATATTGAGCAGCCATCTTTTATCAGAATATGAGAGCGTGGTTTCTATCAGTTCCGTAGTGTAATACTTATCACACCCGGAAAGTATTTCATCCAATGCCTGCTGATAGGCAGCATCGATAAACTCTTCAAGATAGTTGCCGTCCGAATCGTATATCCTGCTCGCAGGAAGTGTCTGGACCATTTCCTGCGCTGTTTCATTTGTTTTTGCAAGCAGATCGCTTTTTATATCCGAGAGTTTAAGATAGGTCAGTTCGATCTTCTGTCTGGCTTCCAGCCCGTCGATCCTGCAGTCACCATGCAGCTTATATGAATAACTGCGTTTCAGACATTCAAGCAGTCTGGCCGAATCGGGGTCAGAAGATTCTGAAATAAAACCTATAACTGAGTGGTCCGAAGTATACTCCGAAGCAGCGGAATAATCACCGGATATGTAATTGTCGAGATATGAAACGACAGTATCCTGAGGATCGCCTTCGGTTCTGGTATAAATGGTCCCCTCTGCCTGGCCTGTGATACATGCGCAAACAGCCGCAAAAGCAAATAAGACAGAGAGCAGTCCCCAGAAGAGACTCACCTTCTTTTTCAGTGCCAAAACGATTACCAGTACTGCCGCAGCTGAAGCTGCGATACCGCTGATGATCAGCAGCCTGACACTGTGTCCGTCGGAAAGAAAGCCGGTATCTGCAATACTTTCATTATCGTCATCATAAAACACCGGTTCCGGTGTGGGAGCAGGCTCAGGTACTTCAACTTCAGTTGTCTGTACTTCAGTTATCTGCTCTTCCGCTGCCAAAGCGGCTTCCTGTCTTTTGAGATATGACTGCTGGGCATAATCGCATGCCAATGTGCAAAAGTCGGCAAGAAGGTCGTTCGGGTGCCGGACATTTGAGGTGAACATGGTGATCAGTATCGGCTCGTCTGTGTAGCAAATACCGCAGTCACATATGGAAAAACCGGCCGCGTCCTTTATATATCCGTACTTGTGGGCTACCTGATACTTCTGGGTATGATAATTGAAATAGTTGGACGGCTCTGCTGCAAGCAAACAGTCGACCACACCCGGGAATCGGTCCTGATCCTCATATAAAGTGCGCAGACAGTGTATCACCTGTTCTGCTGTGAAGTAGCGGTTTTTATAGTAGATAGGATCAACATTATCCGGATCGACCCCCATATATGGGGTGATCAGTTCCCGGAAATGACGGTATCCGCCGAGATTCCTCCATAGCAGCGTAGCATATTCATTGTTTGAATATATGATGGAACCCTGCTGCAGAGTTCTGTAGTATGCTCCGCTTATCTTGGTGTCGAAATCCATCTCTCCGTTGTATATGCGTTCGGCGTAAAGCATATTTAACGGTAACTTGTATATACTTCCGGTCTCCATATATATATCGCCGCGATAATAGTGCTCCTCACCTGTGACGGTGTTGTAGTATCCGAGCGCGACGGATTTATTGTTATAGCATTTGTTCTCTGTGAGGAAAGCCTCAATAAGGCTGTCCCAGTCATCATATCCGTCGGCAGCCTCTTCCTCAACAGCGGGTTCTTCAGCAGAGGCTGAAGGAATACCTGCCACGACTGTAAAAGAAGATATAAATAGAATGACAGCCAGGAAAAAAACAGTTTTCCGTAAAGATTTTGCCATAATAACTCCAATCAGCAGATTATTTGACGGGGACAGCTCTGTAAGTGTCGTTAAGTAAGACTGTTTCAATGTTTCCGGAACTGATATCTGAAACGGCCCTCTTGAATGCCTCATATGATTCTTCCGGTATAAGCAGCGTGAGGGCAACATCTTTTCCGTAATCTATGTCCTTAGCGATCCCTTTCGCAATGTCGATCTCCGAGCGAAGCCTGTCGTAAATCGGATACGGACACTCGATGCTGCACTCTATCCACTTTCGCACGACCGATATCCCGGCATTCTGCAGGGCTTCCTTCGTCGCCTTCGTATAAGCCCGAACGAGCCCCCCTGTTCCAAGGAGCACACCCCCGAAATAGCGTGTGACGACACATACCGTATTTGTGAGGTTTTCATGTCTTAAAACTTCAAGCATCGGCATGCCGGCGGTGCCCTGAGGCTCTCCATCGTCTGAGTAGCGCTCGGGACCATCTTTGATTATATAGCACCAGCAGTTGTGTCTGGCGTCATAATTCTTCTTTTTAATATCTGCAATAAAAGCTTTTGCCTCTTCTTCAGACTCGACTGTGTCCAGATAAGATATAAAGCGGGATCTTTTCTCTTCGTACTCGCCGTTTCCGTATCCTGAAGGTATGTAATACCCGGTGTTGCCGCTCATTTCTTCACTCCCGTTCGCCGGCGCTTTCAAAGTCGATATATTTTCTGATCCGTCCGTATATCTCCGGTGTAACAACTGCCCTGATCTTTATTCCTTCGTTGTCATAGTCGAGTGATTTCACAACAGACTCTCTTTTAAGCAGGTCAACTATCCCGGCATCCTGATAGGGTATGCTGAGCACATATTCTCTGCGGTCGGCCGAAAGAAGCTTCTGCAGTTTTTCCACAAGCCGGGCTGAGCCCTCACCGCTTATTGCACTTATACATACATTGTTTTCACCATGCGGAAGGATACCGATATATCTGTCGCATTTGTTAAAAACACGGATGCATGGAGTTGTCTCCGCTCCGAGCTGGCGTATAAGATCATCAACTATCCTGGCCTGTTCCTCCCATTCCGGATTTGAGATATCGATCACATGCAGCAGAACATCAGCATAACTCAGTTCCTCCAGCGTTGCCTTGAAGGCTTCAATGAGGTGTGTAGGCAGCTTTCTTATGAAACCGACGGTGTCGCTTAGCAGCACCTCAGTCGTCTCATCTATCCTGAATCGCCTCGTAGTGGTGTCGAGAGTGTCGAAAAGCCTGTCATTTGCAGGGATGTCAGAGCCTGTCAAACAGTTCAGCAGTGTTGATTTCCCGGCGTTTGTATATCCCACGAGAGCCACAGTGGGCATCTTGTTTTTCTGTCTTAGTCTTCTTTGTGTCCCGCGTACGCGTCTGACATCAGCCAGTTCCTCTTCCAGCTTCTGTATCTTTCTCCTGATATGGCGTCTGTCAGTTTCAAGCTGCGTCTCACCGGGGCCGCGTGTGCCTATGGGAGATGAACCGCCGGATGCTGTCTGCCGCACCAGATGCGACCACATACCGGTAAGTCTTGGCAGAAGATATTTATACTGGGCAAGCTCTACCTGAAGCTGGCCTTCACGGCTTTTGGCACGCTGGGCAAAGATATCGAGGATCAGACCCGACCGGTCCATAACCTTTACACCCATATCCTCACTTAGCGCACGCATCTGTGACGGCGTGAGCTCATTATCGAACACCACAAGGTCACACTCATTCGCTGATGCCAGCTCCTTGAGCTCTTTTACCTTTCCCTCACCTATGAAACATCTCGGATTAGGGGTGGGCAGGCTTTGGATCATCATGCCCAGGGTCTCACCGCCGGCTGTTTCCACAAGGGCCTGCAGTTCTTCCATCGATGTATCTGAGGACCGCTCGCTTTCATCCATACTTGCAGCGCTGAGGCCTGCGAGTATAGCCCGTTCTTTTTTGTTTTCCATCTGCTGTGACGAGTTCATCCTTTATCCGCCTGAACAGTAGATTCGCGATGGGAGAAATATAAAAATAACTAATCTAATATAATACATTTTATGCAGTAAAGCAACCGGCGGCCACAATAAGTGGCCGCCGGTCTGTCAAGATTTTTGATCACTCTATATAGAATACTCTGCCGGGAACAACGGGTTTGGGAGAAAGCTCCTCATCGGGAACACCTACTATGCAGAAACCAATGCCTTCTACATCCTCGGTGAGTCCTGCGTCTGCAAGGATCTTTTTACCCTCTTCGGTGTCGAACACCTGACGTGCACGGTTGATCCATCTGGCACCAAGACCCATTGCATATGCTGCGTTGAGCATGTTGCCCATGGCGAGAGAGCCGTCACATACCCAGTCGCCTTCCTTTTTGGCTACAACTGCGATGACATCCTGCGCCCCGTAGAATACGTCGAATCCCTCGGGAGCGCCTGCCACCTGCGCATTCATTGCCATGAGACGGTCGCGGATCGCCTTGTTGGTAATGATCACAAATCTCGGGGTCTGCTTGTTTCCGCCGGAGGGAGCCTTGAGGCCTGCCTGCACGATCAGTTCAAGGTCTTCCTTGCTGACGTGCTCGTTGCGGTATTTTCTGGCGGAGGAACGCTCGAGTATCACTTTTACAGTTTCGTTCATTTCAATTATTTCCTTTCGTAGATTAGTCCCGGATAACGGGAGAAGTATTGCTTCTGATCACTATAGTAGCAGAATTTATCAAATCAATCAATAAGTGCGAGGCAATTATTTCAATATTTGTCAAAATGCCCGGGTTACTTTCATTCGATGGCTATGAGTTTAACATTCTCTATCCCTTCGGTCTCGGACATAGATGACAGAAGTTCGGAAACAGATGATGTTGCAGAACTCAGATCGAGAGAAAGCGTTACACTTGCTATATCATGTATGGGAGGACTCTGGGTGATCGTAAGAACGCTGAAACCTGCGGAAGATATCTTGTTCAGCAGAGCGCTCAGAATGCCCGGTTCATGGGTCAGGAGCATCGAAAAGACTGCCTTGCGGCCTCCGGAGATCTCTCCGGGCTCCATGATGAAGTCCTTGTATTTATAATATGTGCTGCGTGAGATGCCGGCCATTTTCACGGCCTGGCTCACTTCCTTCACCTTTCCTGATTCCAGAAGACGCCTCGCGGCTATCACCTTGTCATAGTAATCCGGGAGTATGTTTTTATGCACAATAAGATAGTTCTCAAGCATTCTGCTGTCCTCCTGCACCCGCTGTATCACCTTATCAACCGATCGGAATGAGATCCGGAAGGCGTATCGATCCGTGAAATGCATCTATGGCCTCATACGCTTCCGCGGCACTTATCGGCTGATCGTCGGAATAACCTATGCTGTTGTCGACCCTGTGTCTCCAAACGGTCCGGTTCGGGTCATCAGCGCTCTGTTCTTCAGTATAGACCTCTTCATATATCAGGAAGTCGTTTGCCAGGTGATATATCCCGCTGGATGTAATTCCGGGGGCATAGCTTACCGAAAGGAGCCTTCCCTCATCCAACAGATACAGTTCATTTGTGTTCTTGGCACAGTATATGCGGTAAGGTTCGTTATCCACTACCGTGTACAGTTCATATATCATATTGCGCTGATATCCGTATGCGGGGCTGTCATATGCAGCTATGAAAAGCTCGTCCACTCCGTTTTCGTCGATGTCATAAAGAGCATATCCGACGGAATAGCACTCCGTGATCCTCGGACTTATCCCGTTTGTTTTGCAGTAATCGCCGGAAGGTACACCATATCTGAAAGCCTTGCTGTAGCGCATGATTATTGTGGAATAGGGATTCTCGTAATCGATGACGGTGATCTTTGCTGCCTTGCCGGTCAACGGCCCGCTCTCTCCCTCAAATACGGCCCTCACCGACCAGCCGTCCAGTGAAAGCGGTATGTTGTTGAGAGCTATCGTATCATCACCCTGATAGGAGACAATAAGCTCGGGGTTCAGCTGACCGGTCTCATCCGGGGAATGGATGGCTCCGTAATTGTCGATGAATTCCCATCTCATTGATGTGAAGTTTGCTGCCCTGGCCACAAACCATGCGCCCTCTCCTACGGGTACGGTCTCATCTGTCGGGTCCTTCGTTATTGCAAGATCTGTACCGTCCGGCACGGAATGCTCTTCCGGAACAGCAACGTTTGTTGCAGGTGTACTGTTGTAGCTGCCTGCTGAAGTTACGGCATCAGCCTTTATAGTATTGGGGGAATAATTTGCTCCGCCGGGCAGTCCGCATGAGCATAGAAGTGCCGTCAGCACAGCGGCAAATAAAGATATTATCATCGTTTTTCGCATGACTGCCACGGCCTCCTTTTCCCGCTTGATATAAGAATAATAACAGATAACGGGTAGATATTAAAGTGGATAATGCTGAATATATCTGATGATTCCACAGCTTTTCTATTGCTGATTATTCTCTTTTATAATATATTAATATTATTGGATGAAATTCAGATTAATGAATCAAATATGATAAAGAAAAAGGAGAAAGATTATGGCAAAGGATGTTTTAGGTGTTGGAATAATAGGCTGCGGCACTTTCTGCACCGCCTATCTTGCAACTCTTGGCCCGGTGTACAAAACAGTGAAGGTCGTGGCCTGCTCGGATATCGACATGGAGAGAGCCAACAAGATAGCCAAAGAGTGGGGAGTGCCCCATCCATGCACTACGGATGAGCTGCTTGCGGATCCTGACGTCGATATTGCAGTCATCGTTACCGGACCGGGTTCACACTATCCTCTCACCATGCAGGCCCTGAAGGCAGGAAAGCATGTATACTGCGAAAAGCCTATGGCCCTTACCTTTGAACAGGCGGACGAGATAGTCGAATACGCAGCTGCTCACGGACTGTTTGTTGCCAATGCACCGGATACCTTCCTTGACTGCGGCCTGCAGACCGCCCGCAGGCTTGTGGACGACGGCACGCTCGGCAAAGTGTCGGGCATGACCATCAACTTTGTCGGCCCCGGCCCGGATCTATGGCATCCGACAGGCGATTTCTACTATAAAAAGGGCGGCGGCCCGGTCATGGACATGGCTCCGTACTATCTCTCAGCCCTAGTATCCATACTCGGCCCGATCGAAAGTCTCTTCTGTTACACGAACCGTGCTTTCGACAGGAGACCGATCCAGGACCACGTGGTCGACGTGGAGATAGATACGAACTGCTGCGGACTTGTCAAGCTCAGAAACGGAGTCATTGGCAATATCAACCTCAGCTTCGATATCGTCCACGGCAGGCAGCCCTATTTCGAGATCTACGGTACCAAAGCCGCACTGATCTGCCCCGATCCGAACACCTATAAGGACGGACTGAAACTCATAACCTATGAAGATCTGAAGGAGCATGCCCTTGCGATCCCCGATTACTGGGACAGGGTGGCTTTCATTGATTCTCCCGCACCTATGGCGCTGTACAGGGATGTCCCGACTCCCGGCCCAATAGGTGAAAACCACAGGGGCATGGGGATCAACGACATGGCCGAGTGCATCCTTCACGGAGCCAAGCCCAGATGCAGCATGTATATGTCCAGGCACATCACCGAAGCGATCATCGGCTTTGCCGAGAGCGCCGCAACGGGAAAGCAGTACTTCATGAAGACCACCTGCGAGCGCCCGGACCCCATTGAATACTGAGATCATCCGCTTTTTACGGACGCAGCGCATGGCAATATACGCTGCGTCCGTTTGTTCATCGAATATTCTTGAATTGGCAGCAGACAGTGTATATACTTGATAAAAACGGTAAAAGATGAAGGAGCGATCAGGAGGTATTATATGAGCGTTAAATATTGCCCGCAATGCGGTGCAAAGAATGAAGCGGAGGCTAAGTTCTGCACCGAATGCGGGAACAGATTCCCCGAAGAGACATTTCCTCCGACCTCTGCAGCGGAGCCGGTTCAGGTGCCTGCAGCGGAACAGAATACACCGGCCGCCTCGGCTGATCCCGCTGCTGCCGCGCAGGAGGGACCGTCACCTGCGGCAGAGCCTGTGCCGGTAAAGAAAAAGAAGACCGGTCCGGTGATAGTGCTTGCCGCACTGGTGCTCATCGTTGCTGCCGTAGCCATAATGCTCTTCACGGGAAATATGGATAAGATGATTGCAACAGCAAAAGCTGGTCGGGGAGACTATATAGGTGCTTTTGAAAGTTACGAGAAGTATCTTAGCCGGAGCGGAGATAAGAGCACTGAAGCCTATACGCAGGCTTCCCTTTATGCACTGAGTGCAGGCGATGCAGACAAGGCGCTGATGTATGCAAGAAGTGTGCCGGAAAAGAGTCCGGAGGCTGACGGCCTTGCCGAAAAGGCCGCCATAGTGCTTGCAAAAGATTCTATTGCAAACAAGGATTGGCGGGGGGCCATAGAGTGCCTGAGAGGCATCGGCGGCGACGAAGCGAAAAAGCTTGCAGATGAAGCGAACTACTATCTTGCGGTAGAAGCGGCAGAGAAAAAGAAGTTCGACGAAGCTATCGCTTTGCTCGAGAATAACACTTTCGAGCTTTCAGAAGATATTCTAGGGGAATACCGCTATCATTACGGTGTTGCGCTAATGAATGATGGTAAGTATGAGGAAGCTGTCAGGCAGTTTGAGCAGACCTCCTTTGCTGACAGCGATGACCTCCGCGGCGAGTGCTATTTCAGGACCTCTGTTGATTATTCATTCCTCAGCGACCTGAAGGACGTCTGTTTAGAGATAATTAAAGAAGAGGCGAGCCTTGAAAGTGTAAAGGCAGCGGCCGAAAAGCTCAGCCCGTACGCGGATAAGCTGTTCAACGACTCCGAACTTGCTTTTTTTGCCGATGAGATGAAAAACGCCTTCCTCGGAGAATGCGAGGCAGAAGAGAAATACGGTTCAGTAGATTATCAGGATTATCAGAAAAACCTTTATAAATACTTTGGACTGGAAAGTGAATGTCTCGAGATAATCAATGAGATGTATCCTTTTGAAAAAGAGGATTGGGAAGAAATAAGCGGATTCTTTGAATCTGCCGACCGCTGGAACGGTTATATCTTCATAATTGATCAGATATCAAAGGATTTCTCAGGTATAAGTGACTCAAAACTCGAATCAGAGACTCAGCAGTATATAGAACTTCCGAACAACACTGACTATACGGTAAGTATCAGGGTATGGTTCTATGACTATGATGATAATAATGAACTGGCTAATAAAGATGAAGTGACAGCAGTTCTTCCACCCCATGAAACTACAAAGATCGTTTTCAGAGCCGACCCGAATGCGGGGCATTGGAACTACGAATTCAGTGTTGAAGATTATGAATAACAGCTGAAGAAAGAATTAAAGGAAGACCGGTGTTAAACCAGCCTTTC
>CACYDX010000080.1 GCA_902773255.1 Oscillospiraceae bacterium | reverse complement strand
GAGATCCCGGTCTCGATACTGACTGCCATGATAGGCGCGCCGTTCTTCATAGTTCTGATGAGAAGAAGCGGAGGCTGGCGCATATGAGTTTGCTCAGGATAGAGAACGGCAGCTTCGCGTATAAAAGCGGACCGCAGATACTGAAAGATATAAATATAGAAGTCGAGCCGGGCGAGATACTTGCCGTGCTCGGACCGAACGGAGCGGGCAAGACGACCCTGCTGAGATGCATGATGGACATGCTCCACTGGCAGAGCGGACGGAGCCTGCTCGACGGAGAGGATATACGGAGCATCCCCGCATCGAAACTCTGGCGCAGGATGGCATATGTGCCTCAGGCCAGATCGGCAGCGGTATCCTACACAGCGTTCCAGACCGTGCTTCTCGGACGAAGCAGCCGCATAGGAGCTTTTTCGGCTCCGTCCGATGAGGACATGAAAGTCGCGGAGCGCGTGATGGAAAGGCTCGGGATATCCTATCTCGCGGACAAACCCTGCTACGCGATAAGCGGAGGTGAGCTGCAGATGGTGCTCATAGCGCGTGCCATGGCGGCAGAACCGGAGATACTGGTGCTCGACGAGCCGGAATCCAATCTGGATTTCAAGAACCAGCTCATCGTCCTCGACGCCATGACGGCACTTGCAGCAGAGGGCGTCGCCTGCATATTCAACACGCATTATCCGGCACACGCGCTTCAGCGCGCAGGCAAGTCGCTGATGCTGTCGAAAGACGGCAGGAGCATATCCGGAGATACCACCGCTGTGGTGACCGAAGAAAACATCCGCCGGGCGTTCGGAGTCGAAGCTCTCATAGGCGAAGTTGAGACACCGCACAACATAATGAAGAACGTAGTGGCCGTAGGCATATCCGACAGCAGTGCAGGGCCATCCGGAGAGGACCCGGGGAACCAGGGCGCAGAGACGGTGCTCGCTTCGGTCACGGTCATAATGAATGGAAATGAGCGTGCCGCCCAGATAAACAGTGCTTTCAGGGACTACAATCATCTGCTGATCGGCAGGATGGGCCTGCCTCACAGAAGATCCGAAAAATACATCATAAGCGTGATGCTCGAGGGGCCGGCACCGGATATCGATGCCCTGTCACACAGGCTGGGCCTCATACCTGACATCAGCGTCAAAACCACATATGAATAAAGCCGTGCGGACATATCCGGCGGATAAAGGAAAGGTAACGAAATGATAAAAATAGCAGTATACGGAAAAGGCGGGATCGGCAAGTCTACAACAGTTTCGAACGTGTCGGCAGCACTCGCTGACATGGGATACAAAGTGATGCAGATAGGATGCGATCCCAAGGCCGATTCGACTTCGAGCCTGCACGGGCAGGGAGACATGACAACGGTGCTCGATCTTGTGAGAGAACGCAAGAACGCCTTTGAGCTTTCGGACATGGTAAAGGAAGGATACGGCGGAGTCATCTGTGTTGAGGCCGGCGGACCTACACCGGGACTCGGCTGCGCGGGCCGCGGCATCATCGCGGCGCTCGACAAGCTAAAAGAGAAGGGTGCTTACGAGACCTTCAGGCCTGACGTCGTTATCTATGACGTGCTGGGCGACGTAGTCTGCGGCGGATTCTCGATGCCGATGCGCGGCGGCTATGCCGACAAGGTGTTCGTGATCACTTCGGGCGAGAACATGGCCATCCACGCTGCCGCCAATATCGCGGTCGCCCTTGATGGCTTTAAGGACAGGGGATACGCGACTCTGGGAGGCATTATCCTCAACCGCAGGAACGTACGCGATGAAGATGCCAAAGTCGCGGAGCTCGCTTCGGACATACATTCAGAAGTGATAGGTGAGCTCAGCAGGAGCGAGACCGTCACGGATGCGGAGGATCTCGGAAAGACCGTGATCGAGGCTTTTCCTGAAAGTGATATGGCAGAAGAATACCGCAGACTTGCAAAGAAGCTGCTTGAGATATGCGAAAAAGGAAATAATAGAATATAGAAATGCTGAAAAAAGTAAATGAAAAACAGAATATAAAGCTGAGCGCGGATGAGATCCCTCACGTGAGGATCGCTGATGCGATTTTCCCGGCGCCGTTCAGGTCGGGTCTGGAGTATTCGTCTCCGGCCCGCGGCACGTGGAACATCGTCCACACCGGGATGCTCATCCCGGAGGCACACGAAATATTC
>CACYDX010000079.1 GCA_902773255.1 Oscillospiraceae bacterium | reverse complement strand
GCTACTTCGACTCCATTCTGATAGAGGAGCGTCTGATCGACGCTGCCGAAGCATCCCTTGAGACTGAGATACTCGGCAGGCGCTTTGACACTCCGATAATGATGCCGGCATTCTCTCATCTGAAGCACGCTTCAGATAAATGGGAAAACGGGATGCTTGAATACGTTCGGGCTGCAAGGAGCCTTAACATGCTCAACTGGGTGGGCATGATGGAAAATGATGAATTTGCCGAGATCATGGCTGAGGGAGTTCCCACGGTGAGGATCATCAAACCCTATGCGGACAGAGACAAGGTGCTTGACCAGATAGAGTTTGCCGAAAAGCACGGCGCCTTAGCCGTCGGTATGGATATAGACCATATCTTCGGAAACGACGGCGGCTATGACCTCGTTTTCGGCGAGCCCATGGCAAGGCAGGCAACAGCAGACATCGAATCCTATGTTCAGGCGACAAAGCTGCCTTTCATAGTCAAGGGAGTCCTCAGCGCGGCGGATGCGAAAAAGTGCGTCGGCTGCGGGGTAAAGGGGCTGCTGGTAAGCCATCATCACGGGCGGATGCCCTTCGCCGTACCTCCGCTGATGGTGCTGCCTGAGATACTCAAAGCCGTAAAGGGTTCCGGTGCGGAAGTATACGTCGACTGCGGGATAGACAGCGGAGCAGATGCTTACAAGGCGCTGGCTCTTGGCGCAACAGCGGTTGCAACGGGCCGCGCCATACTGAAGCCATTGATAAAGGACGG
This sequence comes from Oscillospiraceae bacterium, assembly GCA_902773255.1. Taxonomy (GTDB): domain Bacteria; phylum Bacillota; class Clostridia; order Oscillospirales; family Oscillospiraceae; genus Limivicinus. The sequence goes on along the minus strand of CACYDX010000079.1, from coordinate 1,520 downwards.
GCAGAAGGGTGTTGAGGAGCAGGTAAACAAAATGAACGCAGAGCTGAAGATGCTCATGAACTACACAGGCTGCGCAAAAACCTCGGATATGAAGCCGGATGTGCTCTGGATCGGCGGCAAAAGACTCTCTCCGTAATGTTTTTATAGTTTAACCGGGCAGGTGTTTTTTACACCTGCCCGGTTTTTTCTGTTTAGTATCAGTATTTTCTGCTGAGAATTAGGTATGTTATCCAATAGACTATCAGGATGAGGCAGACCGAGTATGAGAGAACCAGCTGGATCGTACGCTGGCCGAGCGTAAGAGCGACTATGGCTCCGATCCCCTGCACGATCACAACGATATTGCCTGTCCAAGCCCAGCTCTTCATACGCAGAAAGCTGTTCCTTTCGTCGCTCATCTCAACGTCGACCTTCTCACGATATTCCTCGTCCTTCCTGTATCTCAGGTTCCTTACCGTGTGCAGCGCTCCGACAGTAATCAGCGCACCACCCATACCGGCGTAGATCGAATCAGGCAGCACTTCTGTAAGAGAAAGCACCAGGAGCACTACCCCCGCAGTTATCCAGAATATGCTCAGCATGAGCCTTTTATTGTTGTAGTACATGATCATTCCTCCTCATAAATAAAAACATCCTCTATGGACAGTCCGAACAGCTTCGCCACCTTGAAAGCAAGGCCTATGGACGGATTATACCGGCCGTTTTCAAGCGAGCTGATGGTCTGCCGTGAAACACCGAGAGCCTTAGCAAGTTCTTCCTGACGCATGCCTCTCTCGTTCCTTATCTCTTCGATACGGTTTTTCAACTCATCACCTTCCGTCGGTTTATGTAAAGTTTGCTTTACATGCTCATAATAGCACCTGTCCGTTTCTATGTCAAGCATACTTTACATTTATTCTCAAAATGATCCTCTCAGGCTAAAGGCGCTGAGAGGTTAAGTCTTTTATCTGAAAAGCTTCATCAGGGCTTTGGCATAGACCTCATGGCCCGTTACGGACGGGTGGTTTGCGCCGTTGGCAAGGAGCTTCTTCACCGGGTATCCCATATCCTTATAGGTCTCCCAGATAAGATACACATCTACAAAACAGACCTGCTGTTCAGCAGCGATCTTTCTTATTACATCCACCCTTTGCGCAAGCGTGACTTCAGGGTGATCCATTGGAGTGGGCAGGGCATAGTTCGGGGTAAGGAGCACGATGTCCGCTTCGGTCTCCGCCTTGCATCGCACTACTATCTCACGGAGAGCGTCCTCATAGTCCTTTATGGAACCGCAGTTTTCAAACCAGTTGAGAGAACCGTTTATTAGGATAAGGTCGGGGTCGTATCTGATAACGTCTCTTTCCAGTCTTTTGAGCATGCCGTGGACCGTATCACCGGCTATGCCGGAATTTATCACGGTAACCGGTGTCCACTCGTATTTTTCAACGAGAAGCGCTCTGAATTTATCCGAAAAGCACTCTCTGACATCGCATATCTCGTACATCCCCTCGGGTATCTGACCGCTGCTCAGCAGTTCATCT
>CACYDX010000078.1 GCA_902773255.1 Oscillospiraceae bacterium | reverse complement strand
TGGATTATGTAAATCTTTTTAATTATCACTATCGACAACAGCACGGAGGATCATTAGAATAATATGAGCGAATGCACGCATAACTGCTCCACCTGCGGCGAAAACTGCTCAGAGCGCGCCGTAGATTTTCACAAAGACCTGCATGAGGGATCATCAGTAAAAAAGGTGATAGCCGTTGTAAGCGGCAAGGGCGGTGTAGGCAAGTCACTGGTAACGAGCCTGCTCGCTTCCGAGATGCAGCGCCGCGGCTATAACTCCGCTGTTCTGGATGCGGACATAACGGGCCCCTCCATCCCGAAGTCCTTCGGCATAGAAGGTCACGCCACGGGCATGGGCGATTATATCCTGCCCGTAAAAACGGAGACAGGCCTCCAGATAATGTCTATCAACCTCATCCTCGAAAACGAGACGGAACCGGTAGTATGGAGAGGCCCCGTCATAGCCGGCGCTGTCACCCAGTTCTGGACGGACGTGCTTTGGCAGGATGTTGACTTTATGTTCGTGGACATGCCTCCCGGAACGGGCGACGTGCCCCTTACCGTGTTCCAGTCCCTGCCCGTGGATGGGATAATCATCGTCACCACCCCGCAGGACCTTGTCGGCATGATCGTCGCAAAGGCTGTTAACATGGCGAAGCTGATGAACATTCCCGTGCTCGGCGTGGTGGAGAACATGTCATACTTCAGGTGTCCCGAGTGCGGCAAGGAGATTGAGATCTTCGGAAAAAGCAAGGTGGACGCCGTTGCTGAAAAGTTCGGCATTGCGCATACCGCAAGACTCCCGATGGACCCGAAAGTCTCTGCGCTGGTGGACGCGGGCTGCGTCGAATCGGTGGACGGCGGAGATATCGCCGGATTTGCCGATTTCATTGAGAAAGAGGTCTGATAAATGATAAAAGTTGCAATAGCCTATAATAAAGAGACAGGCGAGATATATGAGCATTTCGGCCACGCTGAGACCTTTGCCGTCTATGAATACGGCGACACAGTGGACAACTGCAGAAAGAAGCTTATAGATGTCTCTGATAAGCATGGCCATCAGGCCATGGCTGATCTCATGAAGAAAGAGGAGATAATGGCCGTTATGAGCCAGAACATGGGCCCTGAGGCAAAGGCCCTTCTGCTCAGCTACGGGATAGTCCCCGTTGCGGGTTACTGCGGCGATGCCGATACGGCTGCGGACATGCTCGTTACGGGCCAACTCCCCGTTATAGGTGAAGAAGCCGGGGCCTGCTCCGGTGGATGCGGCGGCTGCGGCGGCGGATGCAGCGGATGCGGATCTGATGACAGCAAAGACGGCGGATGCGGGTGCGGCTGCGGCTGCTGAAGGCGTCATGAAACAGATGAAAAACTGGAGGTTCGATAAATGAAAAGAAAAAGCATTGCAATCATTGCGCTTCTTCTGGCTCTGATAATTCTCGTAAGCACCGGCTGCGGGAAAAAGAAACCGGAAGAGACACAGGTGATAAATGATGTGTCGGTCTCAAATGTTCCGGTAGTGCCGGTGGAAGGCGGAAACGAGGATGAATTCGAGCCGCTCAGCGGAGAGTTTTTCTATTCTCTCGTATACGACACGGTGCTCTATGAGGGCAGTGATACCTTCCGCGTGTTAAATTATCTGCCCGAAGGCATGTACGCCTCCGTGGACGACGGCAGCGGAGCAAAACTCTGCCTCTTCTATGGCGATAATGAGATGACATATCTTTCCAAATACGCTCCCGCCACCGAGAACGGCGTATTCGGTGCACCCGTGTTCCTCGACAAGGACAACGACGGCAGGATAGTTCTCATTGAGAATGTTGAAGGCTATACCGAAAACGGCGACGGCACCTATACCTACCATACCTCATACTATGTCAGGAGCATCGCTGATGACGGAACAATGCTCACCTCCAACAGGCTCGACGGCGTTGACTCCGTAAACATGTACGGCGGTGCGGCGGTTGCAGGCAGCAACACCATAGTGATCGCCGGCAGGGACGGCTGCGCCTACTATGACTACAGCGGCAAGAAGATAAAGGATCTCAAAGTCGAAGGCATGAAAGAGGATGGCCTCGTCAGGCTCAATGACGGCAGGATAGCCGCCTATGTTGCCGATACCAACAAGATCGTTATCCTCGATGCCATTGCGGAAGGCAAGAGCGAAGAATTCTCCGTTCCCGGCAGCATCTACGGCGGAGACCTCATCTCCGGCGCCGGCTACTATGATTTTGGCTATACCTGCGGCACCGACTTCTACGGCTACAGCATTGCCGACAACAAAGCCGACAAGCTCTTCAACTGGATCAACGCCGGCATCGTTTATGATGAACTCCAGGCCGTAAGGCTCAAGGACGACGGCACAGTTTCCGCAGTGAAGTACGACTGGTCCTATTTCTATGATTCCTGCACCGTGAACAAGGTGGATATAAGGCGCATTGCCGCTGAGACCGACACGAGGACCAAGCTTTCCATCGCCGCCACCGGTTCCGACTACAGCCTCTGGTATAATATAATCGACTTCAACAGCATCGATCCCAATTACAAGATAGAGCTCACGGACTACACCGTTTTTGATACTCCGGATAACGCCGCCGGTGCCGTCGAAGCCCTGCTCAACGATATCAAGTCCGGCGCTGCGGCAGATGTCATCTATGTTGCCCAGCTCAGCCAAAGCGATCTGAATACTCTTTCTGCCACCGGAGCATTCGAGGATATCTATACATACCTCAAGAAGGATGAAACGGTATCCACCGAGGATCTCATCCCGGCCGTTCTCAAGGCCTGCGAGTTCGACGGCAAGCTGTACTACACCGCTTCCGATTTCTCCGTGCTCACCTATGCCGGCCTTACGTCCATGGTAGGCAATGAGGCAAAGATCTCTTTCAATAAGCTCAACGATGCGCGCAAGCAGCTTGGCGGAGCAAAACCCAGTGTGTTCTCCCTCAACTATGACCAGTACAACGTTTTGGATGACTACCTGAAAGTCGTTGACGATTATTGGGACTTTGTCGGAGGACAGGGATTCAATAAGGATGCCTTTCTCTCCAGACTCGGTGTTGCCTCTCTGGCAAGCCTCAAAAAGCCCGACACCCCCGCAGATGATTATGAGCGTGTGGGTCAGGGCCATCAGCTGCTCGTAAGGATCCAGGCGGACAACGCCTCAGAGATCGCATCCGCATACTCGCTTATCGGAAAGCCTCTCTCATTTGTGGGTCTGCCCGTTGAAGATGGCTCCGGCAACATGATCGATATCAGCAAAGGCTATGCCATCAATGCAAAGGCCGAGAACAAGGACGGAGCATGGGAGTTTATCCGCACTTTCCTCACCGAGGAGTACCAGACTGAAAACGCCCTCAGGCTGCCCGTGAACAAGGCGGCACTGCAGGCCCAGTCCAAGGCTCTTATAGACGCTTACTATACTCCCAAAACCGGCAGCAATATCACTGCTGACGATGTGTTTAATTCCTTCATGAAGCTCATTGATTCCGCAGAGCGCGTTGCCACCGATGATGAAAGCATCAGGCAGATCGCGAGGGATGCCTGCGCAGGCTTCTTTGCTTCCGCAGATTCAGCGGCCGCCGCGGCAGATAAGTTTGCCGCCGCCCTGAAAGATTACATCAAATAATATCAACTGATAAAGAAAAAAAGATCTGCCGGAAAACGGCAGATCTTTTTTTGCTCCGTTTTTTAAAGCCGGGATGTTTTCTCATCATTCACAAAAGTAAGGCTCTCCGGCTCCACATGGCATGGCAGAAAGATCACTTTCACACCAGCTTTCTCTGCATCTTCCAGTGCTTTGCAGAAAGCCGGATCTGTTTCCTGGTTTCCGCGCACTTCCGTGATGCCGTCCATCTGGATCACAAACATCAGGACTGCCCTGAATCCGGCTGCTTTTGAAAGCTCCCGCAGATGTTTTGCACCTCGCTGCGTTGGAGCGTCAGGGAAGTAACCGATCCCGTCCCGCTCGAGAGTGCATCCCTTGACTTCCATCAGGAAGCGTTCGTCACCCCGTTCCATCATGAAATCCAGGCGGGACTGCCCGTATTGAAATTCAGGCCGGATAACATCAAAACCCTGTGTGTCCAGCCACTCCCGGGCTATGGCGTTGGGAGCCTGACTGTCTATATTAACAAGCAGACCGTTTGATTTTCTCACGGCGATCAGGTCATAAGCTGTCTTTCTCGCGCGGTTTTCTGATCCGGAAAGCCATACTTCCGCTCCGGGGATCAGCAGCTCCCTGCAGCGGCCGGTGTTTTTAACATGCACCGTTTCCTCATCACCGTTTAAACTGACATGGGCTATGAAGCGGTTCGGCCGATCGATAAATACCGCTTTAGAGATATTACCGTAGTTCATTGACCGTTTACCTCGAGAAGTCTTATCCCAAAACCTCGTCGAATGCCTTCTTCAGATTCTCCTTTATGACATCATAGCTGTGGGAGGGCTTTGCTTCGTAGAGCTTTTTTCCCTCATAAAACACAGTGGGGACATTGTAATAATCATAGCTGTTCGCTATCAGCGGCTCCTCGCTTTCCTCTATCCACTTTATGCCTATGGTGGAATATGCGGAGTTTTCCCTTGTGAGCTCGTCTATGGCATTCATCGCATTTCTGCAGTAGGGGCAGTGGCTCAGGTAAAACAGTTCTATCTCCTTCATAATTATCTCCTCTCTTTTATTCTTCCTTTACAATTTCCTTCCGAATGGTTATGATTATATCGCTTATCCGAACAAAAGGAAATAAGAAATGGATTACATATGCAGATATGATTCGCCTCTTGGCGCGATAACTCTCTCCTGCAGCGGCGGAGTGCTCACAGGCCTTTGGTTTGCCGGACAGAAGTATTTCGGCTCGACGATCCCTCCTGAGTACGAGGAGAAGGATGCTCCCATATTCGAAATAGCAGGAAAGTGGCTGGATATATACTTCGGCGGTCACTGCCCTGACTTCACTCCGACCATTTTTCTCAGGGGCACCGCCTTTCAGAGAAAGGTCTGGGACGTACTTCTCGCTATCCCATATGGAAAAACGATGACCTACGGGCAGATAGCGGACATCATAGCGAAAAGAGACGGCGGCAGCAAACCCTCAGCCCGCGCGGTGGGCGGAGCTGTCGGGAAAAACCCCGTCTCGCTCATAGTGCCGTGCCACCGTGTTATCGGAGCGGACGGCAGTCTCACAGGTTATGCCGGCGGCATTGAGATAAAGAAAAAGCTTCTTGACATGGAGAGGAAAAACCATGGAATACTTTAAAAAGATAAAACTGAAGGACGGCAGGGAATGTGTCCTCAGAAACGGTACGGAAAAGGACGCGGAGCCCGTTCTGGCTGTTTTCAGACTCACCCATGAACAGACAGACTTTCTTCTCACCTATGCGGACGAAAACAGTTTCACCGCAGAAAGTGAGGCAAAGTATCTGAAGGAAAGGACTGAGAGCGAAAACGAGGTGGAGATCATCGCGGATATTAACGGCAGTATCGCTGGCATGGCGGGGATAGACCTCTATGGAAAGCAGGAGAAGATAAGGCACAGGGCCGAGTTCGGCATAAGCATAGACAGGGCGTACTGGGGCCTCGGCATCGGCAGGGCGCTAACGGAAGCCTGCATAGAATGTGCGGGAAAGGCGGGCTACAGGCAGCTGGAGCTCTTCGTTGTTGCGGATAACATTAAAGCCATCAGACTCTATGAGAGCGTGGGCTTTGTGGAGTTTGCACGCAATCCGAGAGGGCACCGTCTGCGTTCCGGCCAGTGGCAGGAACTGCTTTCCATGAGGCTCGAGCTCGATTGAACACAGCGCTCCAAAATTACGTAAACCTGTTGCGGCGCAATAGGTCACATCATCTACAATATGCTGATTTGAGGGTGAAATTTTTGGACTTTATGTCAGATTGACGCTCTCTTCGGCACCATGATATAATTCAGACAGTTTCAGAGATCTCACGCGACTGACGGAGTTTTCGCGGAGCACCGCGGAGGAACGCGAGATCGTATTTATGCCGACCGTC
>CACYDX010000077.1 GCA_902773255.1 Oscillospiraceae bacterium | reverse complement strand
ATCCGTGATCGTTATGATAGATCATCAGCTTTGTCATGCCGCCGTCAATGCAGATATTCTCTCCAGTAATGAATCCTGCCTTTTCGGAGCAAAGGAACAGCACCATATTCGCGATATCCATCGGATTACCGACGCGGCCGGCGGGCTGCTGCAGCGCATCCGCCCCTTCATATACCGTATATGCTGTATCGATCCATCCCGGGGAAATGGAATTCACCCGCACTCTGCCTGCAAAACTGACAGCCATGGCATACGTCAGCGCCGCGATACCGCCCTTAGCCGCTGTATAGCTCTCCGTCTGCGGTTGGCTCATCTGGTCACGGGAAGATGAAATATTGACAATACAGGCACCTTCACGGAAATATGGCGCAAACAGCCTGGACAGATAGAAGGGCGCCGTAACGCCGACAGCCAACGCATACTGAAACTCCTCATAGCTGCACTCATCGATGCCCTTCATCAGCGGCAAGGCATTGTTGATAAGATAATCGATACCTCCGGTCTCGCTGATTACATACTCCGCGAAAGCTTCCAGAACTGTTTTATCAGAAATGTCTCCCACATAGTGGTCACCGGCCGCTTTATCGATCACATAGACCTTTACGCCCTGTTTCCGGAATTCCTCTGCGATGCATCTCCCTATGCCGCTGGCACCGCCTGTAACCACAGCAACCTTCTGTTTGTCAACTATGTTCAACTTTTCTCACCTCTTCATTCCGGTAAATCGTCAGAACGATTTGCCATTTTTCATAAAGTCCACAAGGTTTATATGCACGATACCGTTACGCTGTTGGAGAAGTGAATCTAATGTGACAACATATTTGGGGTAGTTATCTTTGATCGATTCTAAAGGCTTGTACTCCCGATCCTCCGTCTCTTTTGATAAAGCAATCGTGTAGGAAACCTGTACATAGGAGTAATGCATCTCATTGTCCCTGAGAATAAAATCGCATTCCAGCTTGCCGATCCTGCCAACACTCACAGAATAGTCATGAGACCTTGCATACACATATGTAACGTTTTCCAACACCGGGCCGTAGTTGATCCTGTTATCCGTATTCTGGACGAAATAGAAACTCAGGTCTGCAAGGTAATACTTCTTTTCCCCACTTAATGACTTTTTCGATTTCATATCGAACCGCTGGCACTCATAAATGATCTTGGCATCAAGTAAAGCTCTGATATACCGTGCGATTGTCGCTTCACTGATCGGAGTGCCGGTTTGTTCGATTGCCCTTTTCAGGCTTTTCAAACTCGTTGTCGCACCGAAGTTATTGATGATATATTTCTGAACCGTCTCAAAAGTACTCTTATTCCGGATTTTCAGGCGTCTGCGTATATCTTTCTCAAAGATCTCGTTAATCACACTCTGTACATATCTGCGTTTTGCAGTCATGGAATCCAGAAGGATCGCCCTCGGAAATCCGCCTTCGAGAATATAATTCTGAAGTTCTTCCTGACGGTCAGCTGCAATCTCTCTGCCGTAATACTCCTTCATACCCTCATACTCTTCAAAAGTAAGCGGGAACATTTCGAATTCTATATAGCGGCCGGTTAGTTTTGTCATCAATTCACCGCTCAAAAGGTAGGAATTTGATCCAGTAATAAAGATCGACCATTCACCTGTTCCGCGGAAACCATTGAGGACAATTTCAAACCCATCCACGTTTTGTACTTCATCAATAAAAAGGTATTTTATCCCCTGCACATCCTGAACATCCTTAACACCCTGGATCAGTTGTTCCAACTGGTCGGCTCTCACGATCTTGTTGTATTTCCTGCTGTCAAGATCAAAGTACAGGATATTTTCTTCAGGGATACCGCTCTTTTTCAATTCATCCGAGATTGTCTCCATCAAGCAGGACTTCCCGCATCTTCTGACGCCGGTTATCACCTTGATAATGTCCGCAGCATGATAAAAATCACGAATCTTCTTTAAGTAGTTTTCTCTTGGGAACCAATCCACCGTTCTCACCTTCCTGTTACTTTTCTTTGGTCCATACTAACAGAATCAAGCCCTGAAATCAAGTTTAACGTTAGCGTTTTTGCATTTTTACAAAAAACGCTAACGTTAAACGATCGATGGAGCATATCACCTTTGTCACATGAGTCATGGGGACGGTTCTCACTGACTCATCTCTGATGAGTCAGTGAGAACCGTCCCCATGACTCACCTGCCTCACCATCCGGTTTCTATAGTCAGGCTGCTTCCCTCTTTTGTCTTTTTCACACGGATCTGCTGAGGTATATTCTCCATCAATTCCTCTCTGTGGCTTATAATGCCCACAAGCTTGCTGGTCCCGGACAGATTGACAAGAATATCCATTGCGCTGTCTATGGACTTGCGATCCAGCGTTCCAAAACCT
>CACYDX010000076.1 GCA_902773255.1 Oscillospiraceae bacterium | reverse complement strand
CGCCAGCCTAATACCGAGGTTCTGGGACGTTAGCTCCGGGTCAGTAGAGGTCGGCGGAGTGGATGTCAGGCAGACCGATCCGCATGTGCTGATGGATCAGGTGGCTTTCGTTTTCCAGAACGACCGGCTTTTCAAGGCCAGCATCCTTGAAAACGTCCGCGCCGCAAGGCCGGATGCCACCAGAGAGGAAGTGCAGGCTGCGCTCGATGCGGCGCAGTGCGGAGACATTCTGGAAAAGCTGCCGGACGGCATGGATACCGTTATCGGCACGGAGGGCACCTATCTCTCCGGAGGTGAGCAGCAGCGTGTGGCGCTGGCAAGAGCCATTCTGAAAGATGCGCCAATCGTTGTTCTGGATGAAGCTACCGCCTTTGCAGACCCCGAGAACGAAGCCCTTATTCAGAAGGCTTTTGCGGCGCTGACAAAGGGGCGCACCGTTATCATGATTGCGCACAGACTCTCAACAGTAGTCGGCGCAGATAAGATCATAGTGCTGGACAGCGGACACGCCATCGAGGAAGGAACGCATGAGGAACTCATCAGAGCCGGCGGCCTTTACTCAAAGATGTGGGCTGATTACAATCAGGCCGTGAAATGGCGCATATAGGAGGTGAAACAGATGTTAGGGAAAAGCTTTCAGCGTAAATACGCCCTGACCGATCAGGGCCTGAAAAACGTTAAACTCGGCATGTTCTGGACCGTGATAGTAAACCTCCTGATGATGGGCGGCATGGGCATCCTCTACCTGCTCATGACAAAATATATGGACACTCTTACGAAGGGGGCCCCGCTGCCGAAGGCTGCGGTGTTCATCCTTCTGACGCTGGCCTTCATTGCGCTCTCGCTCTTAACTCACCTTCAGCAGTACCGGGCTACTTACGGCCTCGTCTATGGTGAAGTGAAAGCTGTGAGGATCAGCCTTGCTGAACGGCTCAGGAAACTCCCCTTAGGTTATTTCGGCAGGCGGGATCTGGCCGACCTTACGGAGACCATCATGGGCGATGTGAACCGTCTGGAGCATGTATGGTCCCACTGCCTCGGATATCTGAACGGCTCATATATCTCAACTGCGATAATTGCAGTATGCGTTTTCCTCTATGACTGGAGAATGGCGCTGGCCTGTCTCTGGGCGGTGCCGGTGGCATTCGCACTGCTTTTCGGGAGCAGAAAGGTGGCAAAGAAGAGCTCTGAATTCACCAAGGCGGCGGGAGTGCAGGTGGCTGACGGCATACAGGAGACTCTGGAGAATATCCGGGAGATCAGGGCTACTAATCAGGAGGAGCTCTTCCTGAAGAAGCTTGATGAAAAGATAGATCACCATGAAAAAGCGATGAGGAGAGGCGAGCTTTCCATAGGTATCTTCGTCAATGCGGCAAGCGTGATAATGAGGCTCGGCGTGGCAACTACCATCCTTACCGGAACTAAGCTGATCCTTGCAGGGCAGATAGAGTTCATGCCGCTGTTTGCGTTCCTTATGATGATAACGAGGATCTATGCGCCTTTCGATCAGGCTCTGGCACTCATCGCGGAGATGTTCATGTCTCAGATCTGCGCGAGCAGGATAAACGAAATCTACGAGACCGAAACAGCCGAAGGCGCGGAATTTTTCGAACCCGCCGGTCACGATATGGTTTTTGAGAACGTCAGTTTTGCCTATAATTCCGATCCCGGCGAAGAACAGGTGCTTAAGGGTGTGAGCTTTACGGCGAAGGAAGGAGAGGTCACTGCCCTGGTCGGTCCCTCAGGTTCAGGAAAGAGCACCTGCGCAAAGCTGGCCGCAAGGCTGTGGGATATCTCCGAAGGCGTTATCAAGGTTGGCGGAACGGATATCAGTACTGTCGATCCCGAAGTACTGCTCAGCGATTATTCAATGGTGTTCCAGGATGTTGTGCTCTTTGATGACACCGTTATGGAAAACATCCGCCTTGGAAAACACGGGGCAACTGACGGGGAAGTGCTTGCCGCAGCCGCTGCTGCCAACTGTGATGAGTTCGTTGAGAAGCTCCCGCAGGGTTATGCAACCCCCATAGGCGAAAACGGAGCCAGGCTATCCGGTGGCGAGCGCCAGAGGATCTCCATCGCGAGAGCGCTTCTGAAGAATGCACCTATCGTTCTGCTGGACGAGGCAACGGCGTCTCTCGATGTGGAGAACGAAACGAAAGTTCAGGGCGCGCTGTCACGGCTTCTGGAAGGGAAGACCGTTCTGGTGATAGCTCATCGTATGCGTACAGTTGAGGCTGCAGATAAGATAGTGGTCCTTGCAGAAGGCAAGGTTGCCGAGGAAGGCAGTCCGGCGGAACTGCTTGCAAAAGAGAACGGCATCTTCCGCCGCATGACGCAGCTCCAGAGTGCCAGCGCCGGCTGGTCTATCTGATATATCAGCGCAGATCAGGATCACCGGCAAAGAAATATGAGCATATGAGAGCGGAAAACGATCTGCTGCTCAGCGTTGAAAAAAGGAGAGAAGAAATGATGACAGATGCAGAGAAAATACTGAAAAAGAAAACCGTCTATAAGGCTCAGATGGACAGACAGCTGCCGAAAGCCCAAAGCGATGCCCTCTGGCAGGAGGCGAAGGAAAGACTCAACGGATATATGATGCGCTACAGTTCGCTTCCAAAGGGCGTTCATATTCATACTGACAGCAGGATATTTCCGGCATCCGCGGTATATCTGACGCTGAAGGATGTTATGGGACAGGAGAAAGCTTACAGCGTTATCGAAAATGCCGCCATCGAGGGCTGCGCCGGTATAGAAAAGAAGCTCTCGGGGGCGATGAGGCTGCCCGGCATGAAAGGGCTGTTCGTCAGCATCTGGGACCCGATGACAAAAAAGGTATTCGGAGCAAATAACGGCTTTAAGAATGTATTTTATCCGAAGAAAAAGGGCGAATACCGCATGGATGTGGTCTCATGCCCTTACTTCCGGTATTTCACGGAGCTTGGCTGCCCGGAGCTCACGAAGATCTTCTGCGAAAACGATGAAAGGATCTACGGCAATCTGCCGGGCGTGAAATTCGAGAGAACGGGAACACTCGGAAAAGGTGCGGAGCGTTGTGATTTCCGCATGAGCAGGATATAAGCTGCGGACAGGGGACCGATCCCTGACCGGGAGACTTATTCTTGATTACCTATCCTGAAAGAGGATATAATACAGCCGCGAGTTTAAAAATACTAACCCGCGGCTGTATAAGCGAGGTGTCATAAATGAAAAAACTGACTTCAAGACAAAAGATACTTTTCGGAGTATGGTCGATGGTCCTTGCTATGATCGGGGACTATCTGCTCGGCTTCGGGACAATAAGCTTTTCGGATTCCCCGGATGCCTATATGGGAATGGCGTTCAATGTGGTTCCGGACTGGAGATATGCAGTGTCTTCCGTCCTCGGCTTTGCATGTGCGGCGCTTTTTGCGGTCGCTGCGGTGGAGCTTATGCGG
>CACYDX010000075.1 GCA_902773255.1 Oscillospiraceae bacterium | reverse complement strand
TCTCTGCTGGATTTTCTCATCGCCCATATGCCGAATCCCGAAAATCAGCCGGATGAGACCCGCCGCCGGATGTATGACGGGTATCTTTCCCAGCTGAAGCACTGGAAGCACTGAGAGATCCTGATAACTGAAAAACAGAAGCTCTGCCAAATGGCAGAGCTTCTGTTTCATATCTCTTTTATCTTTATCAATAATACGGGAACAGTTTCAGGCGGTTGTCACCGCTGCGGTTCGGTCTGCCCAGCGTTACCTCGCCGGATGCCGCCCATTCGACACCACGGACAAGCATCGTGATGAAGTTGAAGCGGTCGAGGGCTTCCCAGTGGCCTATAGACGTGACGAACACACGGCCTTTGCCGTATTCGTTCGTCCATATGACAGGCGTATACTCGTTGACACCCGGCATGTTCTCCAGCTTGCCGTCCGGGATCTCCACGGGGTGATGCGGGGGCGGGAATCCGGGAACACGGTAATTGTTCACATCGTCATAGATCGATGCAAGTACATGGACCTTTGCTTCGGGATGAATGATCAACTGTGAGAACAGATCGTCGAAAACGTTCATCCACTTCTGATCTATGTCCTTGGTGATGGGGCTGTCGGGATCGGTAATCTCAACAAAGTGGTCATCCTTCGGGCAGCGGCGGCAGCCCATGGTCATGTCACAGTAGCCGCCGAGCAGCTTTCTCCATTCATCCGGCCAGTCATGGTCTACCCATATGGTAGAATGGTAGAAGATTATGCCCTTGCCTTTGGCAACGAAGTCATATATCGCGGCTTCCGTCTTCTCACCGAAACGGCGGGCTTTTTCGGTGGGGAAGAGCTTGCCGTCATAATCGATAAACAAGGCGTCATACGGCTCGAGGTATTCCGGAGTGATATTGCGCAGCTCTTCTGTATAAACTACGTTGAACCTGCCCGTCGCCTCCAGCAGCTCGCGCAGTCTTGCCGTGATCTTGCGTCCCTGATGCTCAACGGTGATCAGACCGCCGATCAGCAGGATATTGAGTTTATCCATTCTTTTACCTCCGATTCTTATAATTTGTTTATTACAGTTTTTATATGAACAAGTTTATCATAAGAGCCGGAATATTGCCATCGTTTTTGCAGTATTTCCCGCAATTATCAGATCTCGTATTTTTCCTTTATCTTTTTCAGCTTGAGCCCGCAGTGCACGATCATATATACATAGATAACGAACATCACTCCGAAGAATATCCCGAAGAACAGCTCCGCACTGCCATACAGGTTATCGGAAAAGGCTCTTACAAAGTTGGGGATAACACAGCAGAAGAATATTATGCACAGAGGGAGCAGCCTGGTCTTTACAATATGGCTGACCATCTCAACGCGTGAAGCGTTGTCTGAAAACAGTTCGCCGTCCTCCGCAGTCTCAGCAGCAGATGCAGGCTTTCTGAAATAGAGCCAGCCGAAGCATTTGGCGCAGTATTCCCAGCCGAAATCACTCAGCATCTGCATGTATTCCTCCGTCTGTTCGGAGTTTTTATAATCGAGCCTGTAGATAACATCCTCAGGCTGGCACTCTTCAAATGTGAAAAAGCAGGGAGGTGTCATCTTCACCAGCTTCCAGCCGCTGTTATGCTGTTTTCTGAGCCATACCTCTTCCTCTTCATAATCCGCAATAGTGAAGAAATGTACAAGTGTTTTACGCATCGATGTCCTCTCCTTTACTGTTTTTATATAGCCTTTCGATCCTTCTGATCTCGGTTTCAAGTATTTCTCTGCCGAGTTCCGTGGCCTGGTAGAGTTTTCTCTTTTCCTCTTCCCGGCAAAAGCAGATAAGTCCGTCCGCTTCCATTTTTGATAGTGTTCCGTACATGGTTCCGGCGCTGATCGTGACCTCGCCGCCCGTCATCTTCCTTACCTGCTGACTGATCCCGTAGCCGTGCTGCGGTGACTGCAGGCAGTATAGGATGTAAAAGCCGGATTCCGTCATCGGAACATATATTCTTTTTATCCTGTCGTCCATAAGCCCTCCTGACTATCAGACTCCGATATAT
>CACYDX010000074.1 GCA_902773255.1 Oscillospiraceae bacterium | reverse complement strand
GGTCTCTACCCATTCTCCGGCTAAAAACAGTTTGTATTCCTTCATCGATGCTTCCTCTTCACTTTTTACTGTCAATCAATGATTTTATTTTAGTTAATGAAACAATAAAACTCATGTTATTATATCAACAGCAGTATCCTTTATCAAGATATATAGAATGACTCAGTTTCAAGTAACTGATTTAATTTCACAGTCTGCCGCCGTTGCACATCCTAAAATAGAGTAGTAATATAAATAATTATATAATTGAGATGGCAGACTGGTGTTCAACGGAGATGTTGAGGAAGCTGTTCGCATATATATGGGCATCAGAAGGGATTCCGATAAACTGCTGGATCTGAGAAACTGCATACGTACCCCGGAGTTTAGCCGGCGTTCAGCGACCATTACTGAGCTGGAGTGTCTTACATCAGATCCCGGTTTTTACCGGGCGGGAATGAAAGCGTTCTTCAGGTTGGGTTGTATGGCCGAAGAAACACTTGAAAATGTTCTGTTCAGAATTATCGTTAAAGATACGGAAGAAAGACCGATAACAATGATGACGACCGACAAGGGGGTCAGACTTTCACCATCGGAAGAAATGCATATCCGTTTTACCTTGGATATTTCGCATCTGGTTCCCGGAAATTACTCTTTAACAATAATACTTTATCAGACGGATGGATTGGGCACGGATATAAAGCTTGACATGTTAAAAAATGTATACTGCTTTGACATAGTCCAAAGCCGGGGCTTCAGTAATAATATGGAATGGGTCCAGCGGCGTTGGGGATACATATATAATGAACCTATTGAATATACGATCGATTAAGAAAGCAACCCGGATATGATTTAATATCAATGGATAGAATCAGGCAGGTTTGATTATTCTTAACGGTTAGGAATAGAGGATAAAAAGATGAGTGACCATAAGATAAGTCTTTTCGTGCCCGGACGGCTTTGCCTGTTCGGAGAACACTCCGACTGGGCAGGGGTCTACAGGACGATAAACTCAGATATTGAGATCGGAGAGGCTGTAGTTACCGGTGTTGAGCAGGGAATATATGCAACAGCTGAAAAAGCAGAAAATTTCATAGTTGAAAGCTCTTTGGGGATGTACCACGGCGAGAAGATCGACTGCCCCATGGATACTGCAAAGCTGAAAGAAATTGCTCAGGATGGCGGCTTTTTCTCGTATGTAGCGGGAACCGCATCATATATCAATGAGAATTACAGTGTCGGCGGCGTCAGGATCACGGTTACTGACATGGATCTTCCGGTCAGAAGCGGCCTTTCTTCATCCGCCGCGATCTGTATCCTCGTAGCGCGGGCTTTCAACCAGTTGTATGGTCTCAAAATGAGCATAAAAGGAGAGATGCAGGCGGCTTATCGCGGTGAGCAAAGAACGCCGTCCCGCTGCGGAAGGCTGGATCAGGCATGTGCGTACGGTGTTAAGCCGGTCAGAATGATTTTTGACGGAGTGGAGATCGACTCGGAAGAGTTGCTTCCCGGCGCTGTTTTCCACTGGGTCATTGCCGATCTAATGGCGTCAAAGGATACGATCAGGATCCTTGCGGATATGAACAGATGCTACCCCTTTGCACAGAACGAGAGAGAGAAGCTTGTACAGGAGGCGCTGGGAAAGGACAACCGCAGGATATGTGCTGAGGCGGTCCGCGCCATCACCGGCGGCGACTCGGAAAAGCTCGGGGAACTGATGAACTTATGGCAGGAGAACTTTGACAGAAAGGTCATGCCGGTCTGCGATGAACTGAAAGGACCGGTACTTCACTCTGTCCTGAATGATCCAAAAGTGCGGGAACTTACTCTCGGGGCAAAGGGCGTAGGATCACAGGGAGACGGTTCGGTACAGTTCCTCGTTAAAGACAGGGAGGCGTCTGATGAACTGCAGAAATACCTGCTGGAAAAGCTTGGGATGCCATCTTATACACTCACGCTGACTCCGGGACAGCTCGTTAAAAGAGCGGTCATCCCGCTTGCAGGTTACGGAACGCGTGTATTCCCGGCTACGAAAGCGATGAAGAAAGGGATGATGCCTGTCGTCGACACGGACGGAATGCTGAAGCCCTCGCTGTTTATTATGATCGAACACCTGCTCGAGGCAGGTATCGATGAGATAGCATTAGTTATCGGAGAGAATGAGCGTGAGGAGTATGAACACCTGTTTGCACCGATAGATGAAGGACTGCGGCACAGGCTTCCGAAAGAAAAACGGGACTATGCAGATATGATCGAGAGATTTTCGAATCATATAACGTACATAGTCCAGTATGAAAAGCTCGGATTCGGGCATGCGGTATGGCTGACGAAGGAGTTTGCGGACGGTGCGCCGGTGCTTCTTCTGCTCGGGGATTTCCTTTACAGGTCAGATACAACGGAACTGTGTTGCACACAGGTCATAAATGCATACAGACAGACAGGCAGGCCGCTGGTGTCTGTGGCAGAGACGCCCCTTAATGAGGTAGGCCATTACGGGATCGTGCACGGACAGTGGAAAGACACGGCGGAAACTCTTATGGAAGTGGATTCAATAGTTGAGAAGCCTACTGACGACTACGCCGGAGAATATCTGGGGGTCATGAATTCGCGGAAAGAGAAAAAGTACTATAAAGTATTTGGGCAATATGTTCTGACAAAGGAAGTATATGAGGAACTGGACAGAGAGATAAGTGAAGGCAGGCTTCGGAACGGGGAATTCCAGCTGACTGACGCATTGGACGCAATAAGGAATACAGCGGGGCTGAGCGCTTTCCGGCCAGCCGGCAGATCTTTTGACCTCGGACTTCCTGAAAAATACAGAAGCACGGTTTGGGGATACCCGGAATAAGACAGCAGCCAAACTGAAAAGTTAAAAAAGTCTTGTATAGACAGCGTAATTGCCGTTTAATACAAGACTTTTTTGATTTGTTCAAGATATCTGCATCTGCACTATTTATAATGCGGCGGATGTCGCATATTTTCAGACGGAAGCTGCATGTAATCCCAATACATGATCCTGAGTATCAAGTCGTATTTTACGGGAGCGTTAAAGCTTGAATCCTCGAACTGAAGCTTTGTCATTTCTTTCCAGTCGTCAACAGAATACTTCCCTCTGAAAGGAGCAGCATCGACAGTCCCGATCATTTTGTGTTTGGCCGGATCCAGAAATGCTGCGTTCCGGCATAGTCTGGAAAAAGCGGCACGAAAAGACAAAGGGAATATGGATATGAGCTTGATAGCAAGATAAACACAGGTTTTCATCCAGTCCGGCTTTGACAAAAGAATGCTTTTATCATCTGCCAGCCGAACGGCATAAGCGATTCGTAATAGAGTTCGCTGAAACATTTGGCCTGTTCTGGTGGAAAAAGCTCCGATAAAAGGATAAATATCAATAAATACAAGTGACTGCTCTTTATTGGCGGTCAATCGTACAGAACCTTCGACTGTTAAATCTGTCTGATTGTCATATACTTGTGACCAGGCCAGAGGAAAATGGTCGGAATTGTCCATATTGGCAACACTGTATCGGGAAGGCAATTCATCAGCTAAACACAAAAACTTCCGGTAATCCTGCAAAGGCATCGCCAGATCAACATCATCATCCCAGGGGATAAAGCCATGATGCCTTACGGCACCTAACAAAGTGCCGCAATAGATCGTGTATCTGAGGCCATGCTTTTCACACATGGCCGCAACTTCTTTCAGGATCTTCAGTTCTTCCTGCTGTATTTCTTTAAGGATAAAGGCATCGTTCCATTGCTCATTCATAATATGGCAGTCTTTTCTTCAATATATTTGTTTAGCTGTTTTTTTAGATCTTCCAATTGATCGATCAATACCCGGTTACTGATTTTTTCTTTTTGTATATCTATCATTCTTCCGATATAGTCGTTTTTTTTCATTATCTCAAAAGAGCGTCTGAAATTAAGATCGAAGATAAAAGCCAGCCGGATCGCAATTTCATCATCCTTTCTGCTGATATCTTCTTTTCTGACAGGTTTCCGAGCCAGCAGCTTCTGATAAACGGTTTCGCTCAGAATGTTGTTTTCAGTAAGGTTGTTATACTTTCCCTCAACATACATGCTCAGAATGTCTATTTTATCAGCATCTCTCGTGATATTTACATACAGCCTGTTCCTGTCACTTATCATTTCCGGCACCAGATATTTATTGTAATATCTGATGACATCCACGACCGTATCCCGTTCTTTTCCTGAAAAAACGGTAAATAAACACCCCTTTGAAATCACCTCAGCACCAAGATCTCCGTGATCGACAGACCGCATATCATTATATGTCCAGAATAAGTCCCATTGCTCAAACCGTCCAATATCATGGAAAAGTCCGCAAATCACTGACAGTTCAATGTCATCCGCGCTTAATCCAAGATCCTCTGAAATATCTCTGCACAATTCACTGACCCGAACGGAATGGTTTATTTTTAACAGGATCTTATCTCCGTACTTTCTATATTGATCAACATATTCATTAAACGCTTTTTTCGTTTTTTTTAAATGATCCATTTAAACCTCGATCAGGCGCTCCCATTGAATGAGCACATTATCTGTCAGAAACCTTACGGATGTCTCTTGAGCCATATTTCCGAACCGTACCCGCAGAGAAGCGTCGTCTGCCAAAAGGGCGAGCGCTGCCGCCATCTGATCAACACTGCCGACATCCACCAGTATCCCATTCTCGCCTGACTGTATCACATCCACAGAGCCTTCACATCGTGTGGAAATACAGGGAAACCCCATCATCATGCACTCCAGAAGGGCATTCGGAAGCCCCTCATAATCACTGGAAAGAGCGAATATCTCAGCGTCTGAAATGGCTGAGTGTACGTCGTGCACGTGTCCGTGAAACTGAACCGCATCATTCAGGCCGAGAGACTGCACCAGTGTCTGAAGATCCGCTGCCGATTCTCCTTCACCGTAAAAAGACAGGGTATAGCCGGGATGATCCCGATAAAACCGGGCAAAGGCCCGGATCAGCATTGCCTGGTTTTTCTGCGGTGTCAGTCTTCCAACATTAACTATTCTGTGACTGCCTCCGGTTTGATAACAGGACACACTAACCGGATTGAGGATGACACTGCTGTGTTCTCT
>CACYDX010000073.1 GCA_902773255.1 Oscillospiraceae bacterium | reverse complement strand
CTTGCTCTTACGTGCCTCTGCAAGACTCATGCCGGGAAGCTTAGCCACATCACCTTCAGTTGCAGCTTTCACAGTATCCCATCCCTTGGGTTTCTGGCCCATCTTCTCCGGATCTTTGATAAGGAAGAATGCAACAAGGAAACCTACAATGATCGTGAATGCGGAAAGGATGTAATAGCACTGTCTCCATGTGAAGACTTTGAACATCTGACCAGCGATAAACACAACAATCGCGGCACCGAAACCTGCGCCGGAGAACACCATGCCCATAAGTTTCTCACGGTCCTCAATGAACCAGGAAGCAATAAGTGCTCCACAAACAGCGTGCGCAGAGAAAGTAAGTGCAATACCTATCAGGAATCCGCCGAGGTAGAAGAACACAAGGCTGATCACATTATTGGGGATTGCAAAAGTATAGCAAAGCATTCCTACTGCATTTGCAACCAGACCTATAAGCACCATGGTGCGCAGCGAGGTCCCTTTAGCCATGAGTTTAGAAGCGACCATACTGAAAATAACACAGCTTACGGTGCAGGCAGTACCGATATAAGCGACTGTGGTCACGGGGAATCCAGAATCGGCTGAAAGTGACGCCAGAAATACACCGAGAGTGGTTGCAGTGCCGAGGGTGATAAACATAATCAGGAATGCACCGAGAACTGCTTTGTACCCAAAGAATTTCTTCTCCATAAAAACTTTTCCTTTCTTATAATCTGGACTCCGGATCTTATGTCCGGAGTCCGTATGTAGTTTTACAGGATGCTCATAGCTGCATAGAAGCCTTCACGGATAGCGGGTCCGGCCTTTGCGGGCTTCATGCAGTCACCGATGATGGTGGTCTTCATGGGATATTTGTACTGGATGGCATCAGGAAGTTCAAGGTTCTGGCGGCGTCCGAAAGCACCGACAACAACGTCAGCAGGAATAAACTGCTTTCCGTCTGCAGTCTCAACTTCAACGCCTTCGTCGGTGATGCCGACGACCTTGGAGTTCACGCGGATATCAACGCCGTACTCAGCAAGCAATCTATCGATGCTGATCTTGTTGACGACCATGACATCGTTTCCGATCGCGCCCTGCATCTCAACGATAGTGAACTTCCGTCCCTCGTTCTTCTGGCAGTATTCGATTGCCGTATCGCAGGCGGAAAGTCCGCCGCCGCAGATAACAACGCGCTCACCTGCCGGCATGCCCTTCTTATGGATATCTTCAACATCGATGGCTTTCTCGATGCCGGGGATATGTGGGAGAATGGGCTTTGAACCGGTGGCAACGAAGATGCGGTCCGCTCCGGCAAGAGCGGGATCATCAGCTGTAATAGCAGTATTGAGAACGACATTCACGCCGAGCTTCTTCAGCTGCACCTTATACCACTCGATCAGCTGCGGCATGCGCCACTTGAAGTTGCCGGTGGAAATGGTGAGGAAGGTTCCGCCGAGATGGTCTTCCTTCTCATAAAGCGTTACGCTGCATCCGCGTTCCGCTGCACAGCGTGCAGCTTCAAGGCCGCCGGGGCCTCCGCCGATGACGACAACGTTCGTGGGCTTGGAAACGGGCTTGACTTCCATGTAGGTCTCAAAGCCGGTGGAGGGGTTGACTGTGCAGCTCAGCTGGCTCAGACGTCCGAAGATACGGCCGATGCATTCCTCATTGCAGACGATGCAGGGACGTACATCCTCGCGGCGGCCTTCACGCAGCTTGTTTGCAAACTGCGGGTCTGCTATGCACTGACGGCCGAACTGAACGATGTCGGCGTTGCCGCTCTTGAGCAGATCCACTGCGCTTTCCATGCTGTGGGTACCGGTATTGATTATCGGGTGAGTCAGGTGCTTGCGGGCCTCTTCGCAGACATAGGCCATGCATGCCTCGCCGACATAGCGGGTCGGGAAGATATAGTCCATGGTCTCATAGCAGCCGGAGTCTATATCGAAGGCGTCAATGCCGCACTTATCGAGAACATCGAGGATCTTCATGGACTCTTCGATGGTACGTCCGCCGGGGAAGCCGTGATCGAGAGAAATACGGTAAGTGATGGGGACTTTCGGGCCGACAACGCTTCTGATCGCATCGACGGTCTCCATCGTGAAGCGGCAGCGGTTTTCAAAGCTTCCGCCGTATTTATCGGTGCGGTGGTTCCATACCTCAGACATGAACTGGTCCATCAGATAGCCTGCGTGAGCATGGATCTGAATGCCGTCGAAGCCCATGCACATGGCATTGTGTGCAGCTACTTTCCAGGTCTCCATCATCTGCTCTATCTCCTCAGTAGTGAGGGGACGGCAGATCATGCTTGGATTATAGAACGAGGGGTTTTCGGATGAGGAGATGGGAACACGCTCTCCAATCTGAGGCATGCCGTTGCGGCCGGTGCCGCAGCTGAGCTGGGCGAACATCTTTGCGCCCCAGCGATGGACACGCTCGGTAAGCACCGTGCCGCTCGGAATGGACTTGTCACTGGAGAAGTCCAGAGTACGTCCGCCCTGAGCAGTCAGAGAGTCGATGAAGTATGCGCCGGTATGCAAAAGTCCGATGCCGCCTTTGGCTCTCTCTTCGTAGTATCTGAGGCCGGATTCGGTCTCATACTGCTCAGCCAGAGTCGGAGTAAAGGTGCCCATTCCGGACATGCTTATACGGTTGCGGAGGCGAACGCCGTTAATATCTATCGGCTGCCATAAAATGCTGTAATCATATGCCATAAAGCATTACTCCTTAATCATTTATGTTCAGGATTTTTATCAGACAGCAGTCCAGCCGCCGTCACAGCCTATGATCTGGCCGGTGACATAGCTTGACTCATCAGCAGCAAGGTAAATAACAGTGGAATCAAGCTCACCGTCGCGTCCGGGACGGCCGAGAGGTGTATGGGCAACGATGAAGTCGTTCATTGCTTCCATTGCAGCAGGATTGTTTGCCTCAGAGGGGAAGAAGCCCGGGCAGATAACGTTGACAGTGATACCGGTATTTGCCCACTCTGCCGCCATATGACGGGTGAAGTTGATAACGGCGCCCTTTGATGCGGCATATTCACTGACAGGCAGCTCGGCAAGTCCGCCGCGGCCCAGGATGGAGCCGATATTGATGATACGTCCGTAACCGGCCTTGATCATCTCTCTGCCGAACTCACGGGTGCAGCGCATGGTGCCGAAAACATCAAGGTCGACTGTGGCGATCCAGGATTCATCGGTATGGTCTACCAGCGGTGCGGGGCTGCCGCCGCCTGCGTCGTTTACAAGGATATCTACTTTGCCGTATTCGGCCATTACTTTTTCAACAGCTGCCTTGATCTGATCGATCTTTGTTACATCACAGGGAACAACAAGGCACTTTACTCCCTTTGCGCGGATCTCTTCAGCAACTTCATTCAGTTTCCACTCTCGGCGTGCAAGGATCGCAAGGTCTGCGCCCTGTCCTGCTAGAGCGAGAGCAAACTGACGTCCGAGTCCGGCGGACGCTCCGGTTACGACTGCTACTCTTCCGTGAAGATCAAACATGATAAAACCTCCAAATAATTATTAATGTAAAATATTAT
>CACYDX010000072.1 GCA_902773255.1 Oscillospiraceae bacterium | reverse complement strand
TCCGCGATCTTGTTCCATTCCTCTACGGAGACGTTGGAGGAATCCAGCAGGGGAGACATCTCTACGAAATCCCAGTGCGGCATGCTGAAATGATGCAGTCCGCCTATCTTTTCAAGGGCACCCATGAAGTAACCCTCTTTGGGGGAATAGCCGTTCTCGGTGGGCACCATTCCTATGGTGCCTCCGGTATAGATTATCAGGATGTTTTTCATGATAATATCTCCCTGATCATATGATTTCAGTCAGTCTGCAATGCCTCTTCCGCTTCAGCCGGAACTGCGTTCGAGCGCCATACTCTTACTGCGCCCAAGGCGGTAAGCACCGCCATAATACCTATGACTGCCTCGGTAACGGCTATGGACGAAGTATACTCCATCACTATTGCCATTATGCCGTCAACTGCCGCATGGATGAGTACGGCAAAGGGCCAGAGCCAGATCTTTTTGCCGTTTTTCGCAGCGTACCAGACAATCACCGAAAAGGATATCTGCAGAATGATCGCAAATATCCGTTCTATGATGCCTGCAATATACAAATAAGGGGACGATGTGATGAGCTGATCTACAACTGCCTGCAGCTGCGTGAGAGACTCTTCGGGAAGCGTTGCCGTAACAGCGGAAAGAGTTCCGTTATTGACCATAGTTGCCGTTGCGATGTTGCTTATCATGGAAAAGCCGAGAAGGACCATTGCCTCAAATCCGCCGTGTCCTGCACCGTACATGAGCGCGTTGGCGTCATTATCAAGCTTTTTCCTGAGCACTGTTTTAAAGGCTGTGAAGCGCCCGGTCTCCTCGAAGAGACCGGCCATCATCCCGCCATACAGGGCATAGAGCCATATGTTATCCCTTATCTTCTGACCTGAAGCGGAATTGAGCACTATGCTGTGAACAATGGATTCCAGTATCAGAGCAAAAATGAGCATGACTGCGCAGCCTATGAAGAAGGGAAGTATGTCGGCATGCTTTTTAATTCTGTAATAAAGCAGCAGGGCGATAGGGATGGCAAATGACAATATACATGAAATCACACAGAATATTATCGTCAGTGCAGGGACCTGTCCTGTCATTTTTCAGCCTCCTCAGCTGCGACCTCAACGCAGAATCCGTGGTGGCCGCAGGATGTGCACGTGAGTTTTCTCGTGTTAGGGGTATGATTGGCAAAGAACACCTCTTTGAAAGAGGGCTTGAACACGGAATGGCACTGAGGGCAGATGTAGGCCACGTTTTTGAAATAGTACTTTGAAATGATGATACCCCATGGGATCGCAATCACTGCCCAGACTATGAGCGGCCACCAGATCTTCCTGACTATCAGAAGTATGATGGCGACCCACTGGATCGCAGTCACCGGAATGCCGGTAAAGAGCATGGTCAGTCGGATCTTTCTGAGTTTGTTCTTGTTTGTCATCGTGTATGCTGCGTCACCGATGGATTCTACGGAGATATCACTGATGCTCTTAAGTTCTTTCCTGAGAGCCTCAAGTCTGCTCAGTTTTTCGGATATGTCCTTTATTTCCTCTTTTAGAGACTGTTCCTGCTGATCGAGCAGAAGGGTGATCACACTGCCCGGATCCTCTTCGGAGAGGAGCTGGGATATGGAATTGATCGGCATACCGAGCTCACGCAGGAAGCATATCACCTTCATGCGCCTCAGGTCGTCTTCAGAATAAAGACGCCTGCCGCCTTCCGAAAGCTCTGACGGCACAAGTATACCGCGGGTATCATAGTACTGTACCGTCCTCACGGTCACTCCGCAGAGCTTTGCCAGTTCTCCCGTAGTGTATTTTGACACAGCATTTCACCTCCTTTTGAGCCGATGATAGCTCATAACGCAGCGTCATGAGCAATACCTGACGCAGGGTGATTTTTTCTTTTTTCCTGATTTTTAATAAAAAAACCGGCATGTTCTTTGAACACGATGACTGCCTGATAAAGATTATAGTATCATTGCCTGAGCTTGTAAACATCATAAGCATCAGCCAGGCCGGCGGCTTGACAAAACATCAGCAGATTATTATAATCTCAGCTGGAAACAAAACATCTGTTGTTGTCTGCAGATGTCTTTTTTTTACGTCAAAAGGAGAGAAAATGAAAAAGATACTCACAAGTCTGCCCTTCAGGCTGATCGTTGCGCTGCTGATAGGCGTTGTCCTCGGCAGACTTTTCGGCGAAAACGTTATGAAAGTGGTCGTTTCGCTGCAGTATATCATGGGACAGCTGATCACATTCTGCGTTCCCCTGATAGTCATTGGCTTTATAGCCCCGTCAATAACCCGAATGGGCAAAAATGCCTCGCGCATGCTCGGCGTGGCTGTGGTCCTTGCGTATGTAAGTTCCATTCTGGCGGCTCTCATGAGCACCGGCGCAGGCTACCTGCTTATCCCGCATCTTTCCATTGTTACGAATATTCAGGGACTGCGCGAGCTTCCGGAAGTAGTATTCCAGCTGAATATCCCGCAGATCATGCCTGTGATGAGCGCGCTTGCCTTCTCGCTCCTTATCGGACTTGCCGCTGTATGGACCAGGAGCGAGGTCACCTGTGAGCTTCTTGAGGAGTTCCAGAACATAGTGCTCAAGATAGTCGAGAGAGTCATCATACCTGTTCTCCCGTTTTATATCTGCGCCACCTTCTGCAACCTCAGCTATGAGGGAATGATCACGCATCAGCTCCCCGCCTTCGTGCAGATCATCCTCATCGTTATGGCAGGACATTATATCTGGCTCGCTGTGCTGTATATCATCGCAGGAATATATTCAAAGCAGAATCCCTGGGAAGTACTCCGCCATTACGGCCCCGCATACCTCACTGCCGTTGGCACGATGTCCAGTGCGGCGACCCTTTCTGTGGCCCTGAACGGAGCCAGAAAAAGCCGCGTCCTCCGCAACGATATGGTGGACTTCGGTGTCCCTCTTTTTGCCAACATCCATCTCTGCGGCTCAGTTCTTACTGAAGTGTTCTTCTGCATGACCATCTCCAGGATGCTATACGGGCAGCTGCCGAGCTTCGGTACCATGTTCCTTTTCTGCGTACTTCTCGCAGTATTTGCGATAGGCGCTCCCGGCGTGCCGGGCGGCACTGTTATGGCGTCTCTTGGCCTAATCACCGGCGTTCTCGGCTTTGATGATGCCGGCACTGCTCTCATGCTTGCCATCTTCGCCCTGCAGGACAGCTTCGGCACCGCCTGCAACGTTACCGGCGATGGCGCACTCACGCTAATCCTTACGGGATATGCTAACAAACACGATATTTCTGAAAATGCGGATACGGAAGGAAACGCGGAAGCAGTCAGCTGAACTATCGATAAAAAAGACCTCTCACATAAGTTGTGTATGTGAGAGGTCTTTTTTAACTCTTCCATACCGGTCTTGACCGTGAAAAATCCAGACGATATACTTATTAAAAACAGCATTCGAAGGGAGCCTGAACATGGCGGCTAATACAGACAATGCACTGCGTCAGCAGAT
>CACYDX010000071.1 GCA_902773255.1 Oscillospiraceae bacterium | reverse complement strand
GATACCGGGAATGTATGCGGTGACTTCGTATCCATTAGTGAGACGCACACGGGCGATCTTACGCAGAGCAGAGTTAGGCTTCTTAGGGGTGGATGTACGGACAGCCGTGCAAACTCCTCTCTTCTGCGGAGAACTCTGGTTGGTCTCTCTGTTCTTCAGAGTGTTCAGGCCCTTCTGCATAGCAGGGGACGTGGACTTATAGGTGACCTTCTCTCTGCCTTTTCTCACCAATTGGTTAAAGGTCGGCATTTCTTTCCTCCTTTCTTCAAAAATCAATTAAACCATCAAAAAGTGAGGGTTTTTCGCGCCTTACCACGTACTTTTCCGAAAAAGGGCGCAATAAGGCCACGCAATTGCAGATTTTAGCACATGTCACAAATATAGTCAAGAAATTTCGTTAAAAAAATAGAATTTTGAACTCTTTCAAAGCGCCAAAAAACGGGATCTGAAAAGATCCCGTTTTTCGCTCATGTAATGGCCGGATCAGAGTGCGTTGGTCTTGCCTACCAGTGCGGAAAGATCTACATATTCCACTTCATCGGAGGCACTGTCATCCGTCTCATCCTCGAACTCGCGGTACATATCAAGCCCGCTTCCGGCAGGAATGAGCTTGCCTATGATGACGTTCTCCTTAAGGCCGATAAGATGATCTATCTTGCCCTTGATGGCGGCATCGGTAAGGACCTTTGTGGTCTCCTGGAATGATGCGGCTGACATCCAGCTGTCGGTGGCGAGGGATGCTTTGGTTATACCCATGAGCAGCTGAGTATATGTTGCCTTGGAGAGGCCTTCTTCTCCTGCTGCCTGACGATCGGCTATCTTTCTGTTCTCCTCGCGGATCTGCGAGATATCCGCATTTGCACCGGAAAGAAGGCTTGTGGAGCCGGCATCTTCAACTCTTACTTTACGCATCATCTGACGAACGATAACTTCGATGTGCTTATCGTTGATATCAACACCCTGCTGACGGTAGACCTTCTGGACCTCTCTGGTAATGTAGCTGCGAACGCCCTGACGGCCGAATTCATCATCGTTCACACCGCGGATGGCAAGCACATCGTGGGGATTGAGCGCACCTGAGGTGAGTTCCTGGCCCCTGTCCACATGGTCGCCGTTGTGGACCAGGATGCTGGAGTTATGCGTGACCTTGTAGACTCTGGTCTCGCCTTCCTCTTCGTTTGTGACGGTAATGGCATAAATAGCGCCCTTCTTCTCCTCCTCGATGGAGACAGTACCGGAGATTTCAGAAAGCACTGCCATTCTTTTGGGTTTTCTTGCCTCGAAGAGTTCTTCGACACGAGGAAGGCCCTGAGTGATATCGTCACCGGCGACACCGCCCGTATGGAAGGTACGCATGGTGAGCTGTGTACCGGGTTCACCTATGGACTGTGCGGCGATAACACCGACAGCTTCTCCTGCGTTGACAGGCATGCCGGTCGCAAGGTTCACACCATAGCACTTGGAGCATACGCCGTGGATAGCATTGCAGGTAAGCACGCTGCGGATATATACCCTATGGATACCATGGCTCTCAAGGAAAGCTGCATCTTCAGCAAGGAGCATATGGTCAGTATCGAAAAGGATCTCTCCTGTTGCCGGATCGGTAACAGGCGCCGCAGGGAACCTGCCGTTGATAGCGGTGGCAAAGTCTTTTATCAGCTGTCCTTTTTCATAGAGTTCAGAAGCCCAAACACCTTCATCAGTACCACAGTCGCGCTCACGGATGATAACATCCTGACAGACATCGACCATACGGCGTGTAAGGTAACCTGAGTCTGCAGTACGAAGAGCGGTATCTGCCATACCTTTTCTTGCGCCTCTGGTGGAAATGAAATATTCAAGGACTGAAAGGCCTTCACGGAAGTTTGACTTGATCGGGATCTCGATGGTCTTACCGGAGGTATTAGCCATCAGTCCACGCATACCTGCAAGCTGACGGATCTGATTCATGGAACCACGGGCTCCGGAGTTTGCCATCATGTAGATCGGGTTGAACTCATCAAGGCAGTCCTGAAGGGCATCAGTGACATCCTTGGTGGTCTTCTCCCACTCCTGAACAACCAGACGGTAACGCTCATCATCCGTGATATAACCACGCTTATACTGGCGCTCGATATCAATGACTTCGTTCTCCGTCCTGGCAATAAGTTCTCTCTTCAGGTCAGGAACAGTCATATCGGCAACGGATATCGTGATGGCTCCCTTGGTGGAGTATTTATATCCCATAGCCTTAATGCTGTCCAGGACCTCAGCAGAAATCGTGAAGCCGTATTTCTGAATACAACGGTCAATAATATCACCGAGCTGCTTCTTACCGACCTGGAAGTCGATTTCGAATCTGAAAGCTTCATCGGGATCTGTGCGGTCGACATATCCCAGATCCTGAGGTATAGGCTCGTTGAAGATGATGCGGCCGACAGTTGTATTGATCACTTTTTGCATCTCAATGCCGTTGAATGTTTTGGTAACACGAAGACGAATCGGGGCATGAAGACCGACATCTCCCTCGTGATAAGCCATAATGGCCTCGTTGGCGTCACGGTAGCAGAGGAGAGATTTATAGGTGGCGGGGGTCAGTTTGTTCGTTTTGGCTTTCAGGTTGGTCTCATAGACAACATCGCCGTCATAAACAGCGCCGGAAGTAAGGCCGGTCTCACCCGGGTCATCAACGAGCACCTGCTCTGCACCTTTCTCCTCTTTACCTATGCGCTCCATGGTAAGGTAGTATGATCCGAGAATCATATCCTGAGTAGGAACGGTAACAGGATGACCGTCCTGCGGACGGAGAAGGTTGTTTGCGGAGAGCATGAGTATTCTGGCCTCAGCCTGAGCCTCAGCGGAAAGCGGAACATGGATGGCCATCTGGTCGCCGTCGAAGTCTGCGTTATAAGCGGTGCAGACCAGCGGATGCAGACGGAGCGCACGTCCTTCGACAAGGATAGGTTCGAATGCCTGGATACCGAGACGGTGGAGCGTAGGCGCACGGTTGAGAAGCACCGGGTGCTCTTTAATGACATACTCCAGAGCATCCCAGACTTTGTCATTCTGGCGGTCCACCATCTTCTTGGCCGATTTGATATTATTGGCATCGCCGTCATCAACGAGCTTCTTCATAACGAATGGTCTGAAGAGCTCTATCGCCATCTCCTTGGGAACACCGCACTGATATATCTTGAGATCCGGACCTACGACTATGACGGAACGTCCGGAATAGTCGACACGCTTGCCGAGAAGGTTCTGGCGGAATCTTCCCTGCTTGCCCTTGAGCATATCCGAAAGGGACTTGAGCGCCCTCGAATTTGCCCCGGTAACAGCACGGCCGCGTCTGCCGTTATCTATAAGAGCATCAACAGCTTCCTGCAGCATGCGCTTTTCGTTTCTGACTATGATATCGGGAGCGTTCAGCTGGAGAAGTCTCTTAAGACGGTTGTTTCTGTTTATTACCCTGCGGTAGAGGTCGTTCAGGTCGCTGGTGGCGTATCTGCCGCCGTCCAGCGGGACCATCGGGCGTATCTCCGGCGGGATGACCGGGAGAATATCGATTATCATCCATTCGGGTCTGTTGCCGCTCTGGCGGAAAGCCTCGACGCATTCGATACGCTTTACGAGTTTCGCCTTTTTCTGTCCGCTGGCCTTTTCCAGCTCCTCATGGAGCTGCGTGGAAAGCTCATCCAGATCTATCTGCTGAAGGAGTTCCTTAATTGCCTCAGCGCCTATACCGGCCTTGAAATCGTCCTCATACTTTTCGCGCATATCACGGTACTCGCGTTCGGTGAGTATCTGGCAGCGCTGGAGAGGAGTATATCCGGGATCGATAACGATATAGCTTGCAAAATACAGGACCTTTTCAAGATATCTGGGGGTAAGGTCGAGCATGAGTCCCATGCGGCTCGGTATGCCCTTGAAGTACCAAATATGTGAAACAGGGGCTGCAAGCTCTATATGTCCCATACGCTCACGGCGGACCTTGCTACGGGTCACTTCAACCCCGCATCTGTCGCAAATCTTGCCTTTGTAGCGGATCTTCTTATACTTTCCGCAGTGGCATTCCCAATCCTTGGTAGGTCCGAAAATGCGCTCGCAGAAAAGGCCGTCGCGCTCAGGCTTAAGGGTGCGGTAGTTTATGGTTTCAGGTTTCTTTACCTCTCCGTATGACCAGGAAAGGATCTGCTCAGGGGAGGCTATACCTATCTGAATAGCGTCAAAAGGTGCGTAGCTCATTACATAT
>CACYDX010000070.1 GCA_902773255.1 Oscillospiraceae bacterium | reverse complement strand
GATACCGCCGGTGAGGACGATATCATATTTTCCGGAAGCTATGGCCTGGGCTGCTATATCCACTGCAAGGTAACCGGTGCAGCATGCCTCGGAATGGTGGAGAGACGCCTTGCCTCTCATGCCGAACCACTCAGAGACCTGCATGTTCGGAGTGAGGTAGTTGCTTCCGTTCAGGGGGCTTGCACTGCCGTGGAAGTAGAACTGGATGTCCTTCGGGGTGACGCCGGCGTCTTCCATTGCCTTGAGCGCTGCGTAACCGAAAAGTTCACCGTCTGTCAGTCCCTCTGTTTCCGGATTCTTCAGTTCCTCCATGAAAGGAGTGCAGCCGACACCGATGATCGATACGGAACGCCCGTACGCTTTGGGGTTTGTCTGATTGAACGGGTTCATTGATTATCCTCCATCAAAAATTATTTAACTTTTTCTTGGCCTGTGCACGGACTGCAGCCATGACTATATTGCCCATAAGCTCGGAAACGGGAGCGCTTCTCGAACAGTCACAGACTATCTTGCGGAAGCCCTGGAGCAGAGGACCGTAAGCATCGGCATGGGAGAAGAACTGAACGAGCTTAACGCCGATATTGCCAACGTTGAGGTCAGGCCAGATGATGATGTTGGCCTTGCCCGCCACTTCGCTCTCTCTCTTTACCTTCTTTGCGGCAACACGCGGATCTATTGCGGCATCGAGCTGGAACTCGCCGTCGATCTTATACTCGGGTCTAGCCTCGTGCGCTATTGCGAGGGCCTGGCGTACCTTGTCGACCAGCGGGCTTTCGGCTGAACCGTCAGTAGAATAGGAAAGCATGGCGCATCTCGGATCCCAGTCGAGAAGATCTCTGACCGTGTCGCATGCGGCGAGAGCAATAGATGCAAGCTCTTCCGGGCTCGGGTTCACGCAGACTGCAGAGTCGCCGAAGCAGAGAAGATCTCCCTCGGAGCCGTTGAAGCCCGGGATCTTGGCTATACCAACCGAAGACGGCGTGATGATGCCCTCTTCAAGACCGATTATCAGCATACCTGCCTGGATGACATCACCGGTAGTGTGAGTCATGCCTGCAAACATCGCATCGACCTTTCCTACCTCGAGCAGGTACAGCGCGGGATACATGCTGTCGCGTGCGGCTCTCTTGGCAAGGGCCTTTTCGGAAAGGCTGTCGTTATGGCGGGCATACTCTGCAACGAGAGACTCCACAGCGGCAGCATCGGCAGTGTCGAAAAACTCCATACCGTCGAGTCCGATACCGAATTCGGAAGCGGCGGCGCGGATCTGTGTGACATCACCTACCAGCACCGGAATGATGAGCCCCTTGTCGCAGCATTCTTTAGCCGCCTGGAGTATCTTCTGGTCAGTGGCTTCGGGAAATGCTATTTTCTGGGGATCTGCTGCAGCCTGGGCATAGATTTTTTCCATAATATCCATAGACTGTGTATTCTCCTTTGTTTGTTTATCTGGGTTTTTATATTTAATTCGTATATTATATTTTAAATAACAGCGGCCTTATTGTCAAGAAATATGTACCGCTTTGCGGCCTGTTCACAGCATTTCCGGCCAGTTGCGGAAGCGTGTCTGAGTCCTCTTTTTTATTTACATATTTTTGTTTACGTAATTTATTGATAAAGAGAACGCCGGGCTTTGACCCGGCATTCTGCTATATTATATGCCACGCAGTTCAAGACCTTCTTTTTTTGCATAGGCAACGGTTATGGCAGTACCTCCCGGTTCACCGTTATATACTGCAATTATCATGCTGCTGTGGTCCACCATCCAGCGGTCTCTTGCATGAAAGGCACCCTTCTGATACTTTTCCGATATTATCTCGGCCTTATCGCATTTATCCAGCAGCTCGGCGTATTTCAGTTTCCACTCATGCGGAAAGTTCTTCTCCTGTCCCGGATAAGGAACCGCGGCGATAAGGCAGATATCCGTGTGACTGTTCTTCAGTTTCAGCACCGACTCCCCTGCCCATATGTCCACGCCCATCGCCATACCGGTGATAAAATACCTGAATCCGTCGTTATATGCACGAACAACGGCCTCATCCAGGCCTTCACATATCTCTTCTTCAGGCTGATGGAGCTTCTGCGGTCTGTGTCCCGTGAAGCAGCATGTTATGTCCCTGTGTTCAAAACTCAGCATACAGATCCTCCGTTCATGTGAGATCACAGAAACTGACAGGGACCATACCTGAAAGCTGATCCGGTGCAAGCTCAACCTGATAACCTATCTTTCCCGCGCTCACACATACGGTGTCCAGCTTTTGAGCAGAAATGTCCATAAACGTGGGAAACTGCTTCTTCATGCCCACCGGGGAGCAGCCGCCGTGGATATAGCCCGTAAGCGGCAGCAGCTCCTTTGATCTTATCATCTCAATGTTCTTTTCTCCCGCTGCGGATGCCGCTTTTTTAAGATCTAGCTCCTTTTCCACCGGAATTATGAACACATAATGCTGCTTCGACCTGCCGACTGTCACCAGCGTTTTAAACACTTTCTCAGGTGACTCTCCCAGCACAGCCGCCACATCTGTTCCGCTTACGGCGTCTGTATCACCGTAGTAATGGATGGTATAAGGTATTTTTTTACTGTCGAGCAGGCGCATCACGTTCGTCTTCTCTGCCTTCGCCATAGCTTGATCTTCCTTTTAAGTTCAGATAAGACATTATATACAAGCGCTGCAGGTATTGGCAAGCAGGATTTTGCCGCAAGCAATGTTATGTAAACTATTTTTGCATAGTAAATGCCCGTCCGGAAGGACGGGCATTCGGATCTTTTATTGACTCTCGTATTACTCGTATAGGTGGCAGGCAACAAAATGATTCGGTTCTACCTCTTTGAATTCGGGTGATTCCTTGAAACATCTCTCGCTTGCCAGCGGG
>CACYDX010000069.1 GCA_902773255.1 Oscillospiraceae bacterium | reverse complement strand
TTCCGGATTATATGAAACAATATCACACGCTTGAGCTTCTTAACAACAAATGGCTGGGACATGAAGGCGATCCTGCAGGCTATATCAAGTGGACAAACCAGCTGTTCCGCTCAGATCCGGGATACAGGATCCTCCAGAAGACGCCTATGAGGATGGGACATAACTCCGAGTCTGTATCATGGGGCAAGACAACAGGTAATTCCGTAGGAGTTACTGAAAGCATGTCTCACGGATTTACGTATGACGCTACCATCGCAATGGGACCGAACGTAGGAGCTGCATCACTGTATGTGGGGCTTTCAACCTCTCTCCAGTACATGACAGGATCCAGCACCACAACGACGCAGACAAAAGAGCAGGGCATCTCCTGTGAGATCAACGGACTGAAAGTCAGGGAAATGCCTGCGGAGCTTAAGGGCGATGATTACAACTTTTCATTTAAGATGGCAAGATGGCCGTCAGGCATAAAGCACTACGTAAACGGAAAGGCAGAGGATGTACCGGTATATGGATACGCTCTGTCCGGCGTTACGACCCCGTCTGAAGATGACCAGATATCCGTGGATGATCAGCTGAAGGCATCGGAAGTGATCGAACTGATCAGTGAACTGCCGGATGTAACGGAGATAACAACTGAAGATGAATCCGCAGTCAGAAATATTAGAAACAAATACGATGCTTTAAGTGATGCAGCGAAAAGTCTGGTGGATGTACATCTTATTGAGCTTCTTGAGAGCAGGATAGAACTGCTGAAGAAGGGAGGCATCGATCTTACCGGCGCAGCCATAGATCTTTCCGGCAGCAGCTTCACTTATAACGGAAAGATACAGAAACCGGACATTCTGAAGATAAACGGATACACTCTCAGTGAGAATGTGGACTATACCGTTAAGTGGTCAGACGGTTCATCAAAAGATGCCGGTACATATAAAGTAACCCTTACCGGCGTAGGACTGTGCAGAGGAGCAGCAGAAGCGACGTATAAAATAAATGCGGCAACGATCAAAAATGCGGCTGTATCAGGTCTGGCTTCGAAGACGTATACCGGGAAAGAAATAACGCCTAAACCAGTTGTCAAAGTCAGCGGAAAAACACTGCAGGCAGGAACTGACTATGAAGTGAAATACAAAAATAACATCAATGCCGGTACAGCAACAGTGACAATAAGCGGAAACGGCAATTATTCAGGCTCGATAAACAAGAACTTCAGGATAGATCCTGCACAGATAAAAGAGGCTGCTGTAACAGGGCTTGCTGCCAAAACTTATACCGGAAAGGCCATTACACAGGCTCCTGCAGTCAGACTTGGAGGCATAGGTCTTAAATCAGGAACGGATTTTACTCTGACATATAAGAACAACACCAATGCCGGTACAGCAACAGTGACAATAAGCGGAAAGGGCAACTACACAGGAACGGTCAGCAGGACATTTAAGATAGGCAAGGCTGACAATCCTATCAGACTCAAAGGCAAAACAGCTTCTGTCAAGTACAGAAAGCTGAAGAAAAAGGCTCAGAAACTGACTGCTGTGAAAGTTATCAAGTTTACGAAGAAGGCCAAGGGCAAGATGAAGTACACACTCGTCTCTGCTAAGAAAGGGAAGAAGAGTGTAAAGAAGTATCTGAAGGTCAATTCCAAGACCGGAACTGTAACAATCAGGAAAGGACTCAGGAAGGGCACATACAAGGTGAAAATCAAGGCCGGAGCGGCAGGCAACTCAAATTACAGGGCTTCAGCCGTGAAGAAGGTAACGATCACCATAACAGTAAAGTGATTTCAGCAGGATCAGTTCAACATAGAACTAAGCTGTTAATGGCTGACAACAGGCTGCAGGGTTTTCCTGCAGCCTGTTTGTCATACAGGACATAAAAACGGCTCTGAGACGAAATAACGGCGTCTCAGAGCCTGTCCGATTGCTCAATAGTAAAGGCTGTTTATTTTGAAGGATAACGTCCTGCAAATTTAAGCGTTTCACATACAGCGTTCAGATCTGCGAGCATCTTCTGACCCTCGGCAGACTGGTCATCGCCATCGCATTCTGTATAGAAATAGTATCCCCATTCTTCATAATTGAGTGGTCTTGTATGCAGGAAACGGATATTGAATCCGTTGCTGCTGATGGCGTTGATTGCCTTAACAAGTGATCCCTGAACGTTCTTGACGGTAAAGATCATCATGAAACGCGAACCTTCTTCACAGGCCGATTCGTTCTCATCCCTGGCAAGGACCGCATAACGGGCGACTTCATCGTTGGCTTCCCATTTGAATACCTTAACGATGCTCAGATCTCCTTTATAAAACATATCCATGACATAAGGCACCATTCCGCTTCTGCTGCGCTCAAAAGGAAGCACACAGGCATCACAGTCACCGTTTACTACTGCCTCATAAGTCTTGTCATAGTTTGCACAGTCAACGCGGACGGCATCAGGTGCAATAAAGCTTGCTGCCTTGTAATCTTCAGGATCCATGCCTGCACAATATGCGATACGATCTACCTTCAATAAATTAGTTCCCACAGTAATCACTCCTTTGTCTTGATTCAGATTGTCGTTACAGACTTCAATATATTCTCATATTGCAATTAATGCAAGTGAATATGCATTTTGTTACAGATAAAAAAGAGAATGGGGGAGAAATCATTCTTCCTTATCGATTTCTTTAGCTCCAAGTACGGAATCCGAGTCCCAGCGTCCATGCACTTTTTTCTTCAGCTTTTTAAGACCGCGTTCAACGAAGAACACAGCTACAGTACCGACTAAAGCAGCTTCATAGAATCCTGTACCGATGGCAAGGCCAATGCAGGCTGATGCCCACAGTCCGGCAGCTGTAGTCAGGCCTTTTATGTGACCGCCACTGACCATGATAGTGCCTGCTCCGAGAAAGCCTATGCCTGAAACGACCTGTGCTCCTATACGGGATGCGTCACCGCTGAAGCGCATAGCCGTGAAAATTCCAGTACTCATAGCTATCATAGCGCCGAGACAGACAAGAATATGTGTCCTGAGACCGGCTGCGGAGCCGTGCGCGTCTCTTTCGAAACCTATCACACCTGCACATAAAAGAGCCATAAGTGTACGTATTACCAGCGTAAGCAGAGTAGGCTCAAGAAGCCATGGATATGTATCAACAAGCATGAATGCACCTCCAATCCCTGATTTATGTTACATTATACACCTATTTGCCGGGTAAAGTAATAGTCCCGGCCGGAGCCGGGACTGTACTGATCAAATTGATATTGCAGCTGACTGCAATTATGAGCTTTAGCCCTGTGTGAGGCTGATAACGCTCTGGATCTGTCCCCAGACGATAAGGAT
>CACYDX010000068.1 GCA_902773255.1 Oscillospiraceae bacterium | reverse complement strand
CTGTCTTAGCGACTCCGCAACAGCAGTGTTCAGCACTACGTTCGCTCCTGAGATGGAGGCCGAGGATCCCGGCATGCGGAACTCGAATTTGTTTCCCGTGAAGGCAAAGGGGGATGTGCGGTTGCGGTCGGTGGTGTCCTTGGGGAACTTGGGCAGAACGTGCACCCCGATACGCATCTGCTCTTTTTCCTTGCCGCTGTATAGTTCATCGTTCTCGATGGCGCTCAGGATGGTGTTCAGTTCGTCGCCTATATATATGGAGACTATGGCGGGAGGCGCCTCGAGGGCGCCGAGGCGGTGATCGTTCGAAGCGGATGCCACGGAAAGCCTCAGCATCTCCTGATAGTCATCCACGGCCTGAATGACGGCACAGAGGAAAAGCAGGAACTGGGCGTTCTCACTGGGCGTGTCGCCCGGTTCAAGCAGGTTCGCCCCTGCATCTGTCATGAGCGACCAGTTGTTATGCTTGCCGCTTCCGTTCACGCCCTCGAAAGGCTTTTCATGCAGCAGACATACCATGCCGTGCTTCTTAGCTATTTTCTGCATCAGCTCCATGATGAGCTGGTTATGGTCTGCGGCAATGTTGACGGTGGAGTATACGGCGGCAAGTTCATGTTGAGCGGGTGCTGCCTCATTGTGCTCGGTCTTCGCAGGTACCCCGAGTTTCCAGAGCTCATAGTCGAGCTCCTTCATGAAAGCCGCCACGCGCGGCTTTATGGTGCCGAAATAGTGGTCGGAGAGTTCCTGCGCCTTGGGAGGAGCGCAGCCTACAAGAGTGCGGCCTGTGTATATCAGATCACGACGCTTGCTGTACACGCCTTTGTCTATCAGGAAGTATTCCTGCTCCGCACCGGCGGTGGCCTTTACTGAGCTCACGTTTTCATTCCCGAAAAGCTTGAGTATGCGCAGGCACTGTTTGTTCAGCGCTTCCATGGAACGAAGCAGCGGGGTCTTCTTGTCCAGCGCATGTCCGCCGTATGAGCAGAAAGCGGTGGGGATATAGAGCACGTCATCCTTTATGAAAGCGTATGAAGTGGGGTCCCATGCGGTGTAACCCCTGGCTTCAAAGGTTGCTCTGAGGCCGCCTGTAGGGAAGCTTGAAGCGTCAGGCTCGCCCTGTATGAGCTCCTTTCCGGAAAACTCCATTATAGCTTTGCCGCCGCTTACGGGCGTGATGAAGCTGTCGTGCTTCTCGGCGGTGATGCCCGTCATGGGCTGGAACCAGTGGGTGAAATGGGTGGCGCCTTTTTCCACCGCCCAGTTCTTCATCGCGTCGGCAACGATGGCTGCGCTCTCATGGCTCAGCCTTTTGCCCTCATTTATGGCAAGGAGTACCCTGTCGAAGACTTCCTGCGGAAGACGCTCTTTCATGACGGATTCATTGAATACCATCGTTCCGAAAAGTTCAGCGGCGTGATTCATTTTTATCCTCCGTGGTTGGGATGATTCAGTATTATAACATACCTTCGCAGATTTGGAAGTAAAAAAGACCGCAGCTTTGCGCCGCGGTCATATGTATGAAAGATCAGGCCTCCTCAGCCGGAGGAGCAGGCTCGTCGGCATAAGTCTGCCATTCTTCTGCAACTTTCTCACGCAGCTTCTTCTTCGACCGAAGATACACTATAAAGCTGAGGATGAAACCGAGGACCCAGCAGGATACCAGCGAGATGAAGATAGCCTCCGCGCGGCCGTTCGGGAATTCCTCGTTAGCAGTGACTTTAGCCAGAAGATATGCGACCGGGACTCTCATTATAACGTTGGTAAGTATGCTGATCCACATGGGGGTCTTCGTATCGCCTATGCCGCGTAGATAGCCCTGGATAGACTGGGTCATTCCCATCACAAGGTATCCGGCAGCAAGTATCCTGAGCATTTTAGCGGTATAATCTATCAGTTCCTGAGTCTCAGTA
The DNA here is from genome assembly GCA_902773255.1 of Oscillospiraceae bacterium. Lineage (GTDB taxonomy): Bacteria > Bacillota > Clostridia > Oscillospirales > Oscillospiraceae > Limivicinus. Next base: position 11,627 of record CACYDX010000068.1, on the reverse strand, counting down.
AAGATGCCTGCGAGAGGACGTCCCATAAGCAGTGTGAGCGAGGTGAGGATCAGGGAAGTGATAAATGACAGCAGTATGCCCTGCCTTGAACCGGTCTCAAGCCTGTCAAGCTTCCTTGCGCCGTAATTCTGGCCCGTATAGGTCGTCATGGCGTTTCCGTAGGAAAAGTTCGGGAGCATGGCAAAACCGTCTATCCTCATAACGACTATGCTCGTTGCAATGACCAGCGGACCCATGCTGTTGGTCAGAGACTGCACCAGCAGTGATGACAGGGAGAAGATCCCCTGGGTGATGCCGCTTGGCAGACCGAGGGAGATGATCCTTCCGGAGAGCGAACGGTTCAGTTTAAGCTCCGCCAGTGTGACGGTAAAAATGTCCTTCATTCTGAAGAGCTTTATCGCACAGGCCACTGCAGAAACGAACTGGGCGATTATCGTTGCCAGTGCAACGCCGAATACTCCGAGGCCGAGTCCCGCGACGAACCAGATATCGAGAACGATGTTTATGCCGCAGGCAAGGAGCAGAAACAGAAGCGCGGACACGCTGTCCCCGAGGCCGCGCATGATGCCGGCCAGAATGTTGTAGAAGATGTTGCCGGTGACTCCGATGAATATGACGGTGAGATATGTTCTGCACCAGTTATAGATGTTGCCTTCCGGCGTGTTCATCAGCTGGAGTATGTCCTTGCCGAAGAAAACCGGAACACGTACGATAAGCAGTCCTAAGCCTGCCGTCAATATACATGCCGCAACTGTAAGCGTGATGCAGTTGCCTATAACTCTGGAGAGTCCGTCGCGGTCCTTTGCACCGAAGCGCTGCGATACCAGTATCCCGGCGCCGGTTGCTATACCTATGAACAGGATGAATATCATCATCACAACAGGGCCGGCTGCGCCGACAGCCGAGAGCGCCTCATCGCCGACGTATCTGCCGACAACTATGGTATCGACCGTGTTGTAAAGCTGCTGCGCGATGTTTCCGATCAGCAGGGGGATGGTGAGCTCGAGAATGCGCTGCCACGGTTTGCCCACGGTAACGTCTCTAGCTGAAAAAAGATCCTTAAAACTCATTATTTTGCTACCTTAACATGTTGCTTTCGCAATTTCGTCATATATTGTGATTACTACTTTATTATATATTAATAATAACATAACGGTTTGACTTTATCAACAAAAATCTGCCGATTAATTTGTTAAATTATAACAAACGAGGGTATATACAGCGGCATAAGGATGAAACCTGCCCCGCCTTTTCTTGACACTGTGGGAAGGCCCCGTTATAATCTGAAAAAACGCCGTCCGCTGTCCACCGTATCTGTTTTTGGAGGGGGATCTATGCAGCTGTTTGTGAAAGGATTCGATGAGCTTTCGCTTGAAGAACTGTATGAAATACTGAAGCTCAGGGCATCGGTGTTCGTTGTCGAACAGAAATGCCCTTATCTGGATCCTGACGGAATGGATCAGGAGGCGCTGCATGTCTTTCTGAAGGATGACAGCGGCATAAAGGCGTATCTGCGCGTTATGGACAGGGGTGCGGAGAGCGAATATGTATCGATCGGCCGTGTTACAGCTGTTGACCGCAGACAGGGCCTTGGAACGAGGATACTTAAAGAGGGTATGCGAGTGGCGGAAGAGCGCTTCGGAGCGGAGTTTGTTTATCTGGAAGCGCAGACATACGCGAGGGAGCTTTATATAAAGCTTGGCTTCCGTGAGACATCCGGGGAATTCCTGCTTGACGGTATCCCGCATGTGAAGATGCTGTATGAAGTGAAAAAATAACAAAGGAGCGCTGAGCGCTCCTTTGTTTTATGTGAGATGGTGTTTGAAATTGCCTATCGTATGCACGCCTTCCTGTATTGAGATGAAAGCGTGCGGATCGATCGCCCTTACCGTGCTCTGCAGCGTGTCGATCTCATACTTGCTGAGGCACACGCACAGGATCCTTGCATCGTCCCCGGTGTAGGCGCCTTTGCCCTCCCAGTAGGTCACACCTCTTGCAGTGGCGTGCATGATGGCCTCAGGGATCTCATTGCCTTTGGTCTTTGTTACGATAAGCGCCTGGGCGGTGATGTTCTGCTGGTGCACTTTGTCGATGAACACGGAGGTGAGCACGGAAAAGATCGCCGAATAGATGACGGTTTTTGTATCGAACAGAACAAGGCAGAGCAGATACAGACAGATATTGAACACTATGCCGGACTTGCCGACGCTGTAACCTTTCTGCTTGGAGAGAAACATCCAGAGCGTATCCATGCCGCCGCTGGAACCGCCGCAGGTCATCATGGTGCCGATGGCGAGACCGTTCAGGATCCCGGCAATCAGGCAGGTGGTGAGCTTGTCATCGAGCACAGGCTTTGCCGGTACGGGGATAACTGTCATAAGTAGCGATTGCGCGACGGTGCAAAGGATGAGCTTGAACACGAAGAGCTTTCCCATGGAGCGCCACGCGAGTATGAGCAGGGGGATGTTCGCTGCCAGATAGAGAGTTCCGGCTATATCCGTGCTGCCCAGCTTCAGCCCGAGCTTTGTGACGAGAAGCGTTCGTATCACTTGACAGAGGCCGAGCAGACCTCCGTTATACAGTCCGTGGGGAACTATGAAATAGTTGGTCGTGAAAGCGGCGAGAGCGGAGGCAAGAAGAAGGACGACCACCTGCAGCCAGGTGGTGTGGTAGGCTTTGTTTAACATCGGAGACATCTCCTTTTGACAGATTCGTATGAATTATAATGATTAAGATCCGAAAGTCAAGCATATATCTTCACTTGAAGATATACCGGTCATATGTTATTGTTTCATATGTGATCACGGATCAGCCGTGAAGGGCATATACTGAAAAGGATCCGGGAGCTGCCCGGCATGAATGTATGAATACTTATCTTGCTTTCTCACTGTTCTCACTGATAATTCTGGTGTATTGGGTAATATCCGAAATGTTCACCATCCTGTTCAGATTCACCGGCATACCGGACGAACGGGCCCGCTTTCAGGTCGTCTCCCTGCTCACAGGCTGCGGCTTCACCACACGTGAAAGCGAGATGATCCTCTCCTCAAAGGCCAGAAGGAGGCTTGCCCGTATCACCATGCTTTTCGGTTATGTGTTCAATATAACCATCGTCACGGCGTTCATCAACGTTTTCATGTCGCTCAAGGTGAGTCAGGCGGGCAGCTATGTGATAGGCATCCTCATCCCGCTGGCGGCGGTTGCGGTGATACTGGTCTTCATGCGTGTGCCGGCAGTGAAAGCCTGGGGCGACAGGAACCTCGAACGTCTTGCCAGAAGGATCCTGCGGCAGGATGCAGCGAATACAGTGCTTCTTATCGATTATATAGGCCAGGCATCCATCGCCCAGGTCACATTGTATACTGTGCCTGAGGAATTCAGGGGGATCCCTCTTGCGGAAACAGGCCTGAAAACGGAAAAGAATATACTGGTCATGCTTGTTGAGAGTGAAGGAAAACAGCCTGAGGCCGCGCAGGCCGGAACGGTCTTCTCGGACGGGGACAAGGTGACCGTATTCGGAGATTACGGAAATATCTGCCGGTCCTTCAACGCGAGAGAACAGTTCTGATAACAGGACACAAAGCATGTAGAAAAAGACATCAGCCCTCTTTGAACGGGGCTGATGTCTTTGCATATCCGGAGATGTGCGGCTGTCACAGAAGAGCTTTATGCTCTTCATAGAATTCGTTATAGTCCTTCAGCATATACTTGAGAAGGTTGGGAGTGTCGAGCCCGTAGGGGCAGCGGGATGCGCAGAGCCCGCATTCGACGCAGTCGTTGATCTTCTGCATTTTGGCGTACCATTCATCGGTCATGTACTGCTGCCAGGGCGAGCGGCGCAGAAGCATGTTCATCCTTGCGCAGTTGCGGATCTCTATCCCGACCGTGCAGGGGCTGCAGTAACCGCAGGAGCGGCAGAAGGATCCGGAGAGTTCCTCCCGCTCCTTATCGATGAAAGCGCTGAGCTCTTCGTCAAGCGTCGGCTCCTCTTCGGCAACGGCGAGCCACTGCTGAAGCTCTTCAAGAGTCTGGATGCCGTAAATGGGAACAACGTTATCATAGCTGCACATAAAGGCGTGCACGGCGCGGACATTCGTGAGCATGCCGCCGGCAAGTCCTTTCATGGCAATATATCCCATATCCGCCTTTCTGCATCTTTCCGCCAGCGCAAGATCGCGCCTGGATGATATATAGCTGAAGGGGAACTGGCAGGTCTCGAAAAAGCCGGAATCGATACACTTTTCCGCAACGTCCACCCTGTGTGAGGTGAAGCCTATATGATCTATCCAGCCGCGGCGCTTTGCTTCAACGGCGCCCGCATATGCGCCGTTCGGATCCTCCGGATCAGGCATTTCGGGCACATTGTGGAACTGGAACAGGTCTATGTGGTCTGTCTGAAGCATTCTGAGGCTGTTTTCAATATGGGCAAGAACACCCTCACGGTCCCTGGCCATGCTTTTGGTTGAAAGTACTATTTTGTCTCTGACCGGAGCAAGAGCCAGACCTATCTTCTTTTCACTGTCGGTATATCCGTTTGCAGTGTCGAAATAGCGTATGCCGCCATCATAAGCGGCCTGAAGAAGATCCACAGCGTATTCCACCGTGCAGCGCTGGAGCGGCAGGCAGCCCATGGCGGGCTTGGTGACCTGCAGTCCTGTTTTACCGAGAATAACGGTCTTCATGTTTCAGCCTCCTGTTTTGTTCAGTATTATTATAAATAATATCATTGCCAGAGCGATGTTACAAGCTTTATATACGGAACACTGGGGACTGTTGCTGAGAATTATCCGTTGCAATAGTCGGGATAAGATAATATAATTTTCTTTACACTACTTATGAAGAAAGAAGGCGCATTCCGCGCGTCTTTCGACAGAACAAAGGACGAAGCATGATATGAGCAATTTCCTTCCGTATGTGAACGCTTTTTTCGATGACCTCGAGATATATGAGGACATCTCCGGCGGGCACAGCTATAAGGCATATATAAGCGGGGCCGTGAGGGAATTCCTGTCAAAGGAGAACAGGAAGAACGCCCTCGAGGTATACCGCATGTTCTTTGACAGTTACAGGATCACCATGCCGGGAGAAGAAAACTCTTTTGCGGATATAGTGGATATTCTTCTTCAGTATGAGGATACCGCGGCTACTCTCATCGAAAAGCAGCGCGACCATGTTGTCCATTCGGTGAATGTTTTCCTTACCGGACTGTGCATTTATTCAGCAAGCCCCGCCTTCAGAAAGGCCTTCGCGGCCGCTGTGCCGGAAAAGGAATACCATAACGCATACTCTACGAAAAATGAGGAGTTCTTTTACAGATGGGGCATCGCATCGCTGTTCCACGATGTAGGCTATCCGCTTGAGATAGTCGGCCGTCAGCTGAATGAATTCGTCGGTATGATCGCGGACGCGGACGGGAATGAAACAAAGGTAAAGGCGAGGATCAGCTTCGATAATCTGGAGGAGCTGAGGACTATAAGCGAAGTGCTGCCCGCAGAGGAGTTTTCCTCAGATTTCAGGAAAGCCTATAAGGAAGCAGCCGAACTGGATCTTAATAAGGCAAACGACCTGATGGCGTTCAGGATCCATCATCACCTGGGAGTAGATCTCGAGACGCTGCGGGATAAGCTGGATAACTTCGTCAGCACCATGGCGGAGACCGGAATGATAGACCACGGTTACTATTCCGCGCTCATCGTTCTGAAATGGTACGGCTTCCTTATCCAGAGCAACAGATATAACAGCGAATATTTTTACTGGCCGGTGCTCGACAGTGCGACCGCCATCCTGCTCCATAACTGGTATAAGCTTTTCCTGCAGAAGGAGCCGTTTGAACTTGGCGCAATGAAGGCGGCTGATGATCCGCTCTCCTTCCTGCTGATCCTTTGCGATGAGCTGCAGGAGTGGAACCGGGAGGCCCACGGAAGGATCTCCCGCGGCGATATACGCCCTGATACCGTGGTTTTCGAACTGTCGGACAGGAAATTTTCGGTGGTCTACATTACAAAAAAGGGTAGGCTGCCGGAAGGCTTCAGCGAAAAGAAGAAGGAGACCATATATAAACTTCTGGATATGAACGGGGTGTTTTCTGAAGGCTTCAATGTCCGGGATGAGGTATTGAATCTGTGGCCGGAACGCATGTCCAGGCCGGCCGGGCATTGTCCCAGACCGATGCTTGCGGATCTTGAGCGGCTTGCCGCTGCTATCCACACCCAGTATAACGAAAAACAGGCTCAGTCCGGCGAAAAGCCCGAATTTGCGGAATTCAGCGATCTGCCGGACGATCTGAAATACAGCAATATGCGTCAGGCCAGAAGCATTTCGGATAAGCTCGAGAGCGTCGGCCTGCATCTCAGAAAGAAAACCGATCTCGGCGGTCTCGACAGGATCCCGGAAGAACTGGTCGATATCCTTGCGGAGATCGAGCACGAGGAATGGACGGCTTCCCGCAAAGCCTCCGGGTGGACGCTCGGAGAAAAGGACAGCGGTGAGAAACGGACGCCGTATCTCGTCTCTTATGACCAGCTGAGTGAGGAGATAAGAGAACTCGACAGGCAGAGCATCCGCAACATACCGGAACTTGTTCAGATGATCGGGATGGAGATCTATGAAGACTGAAGGAAAGATCCCTGTAATAGTCGGTGTTACCGGCCACAGGAACATCAGAAAGACAGACATTGACATCATAGAGAAGAAAGTGCGCGAACAGCTTGAAAGGATAATCAGGTCCTGCCCGCATTCTCAGGTGAAGCTGCTCTGTTCCCTTGCGGAAGGGGGAGACACTCTCTGCGCCAAAGCCGCCCTGAGCCTCGGTATGCCGCTCATAGCCTCTCTGCCTTTTGCGGAGGACGAATTCAGAAGAGATTTCTCCGGGCAGGCCCTGCATGATTTCAATGAACTTCTGGCGGCGGCTGAGACTGTGATAGTAACACCCGAAACAGAGCCGAAGGTGGAGAAGGACAGAGACCATTATTACAGGCAGAACGGGATATACGTCGCAAGCCACTGCCATGTGCTCCTGGCACTGTGGGACGGCTGCGAGCCTACTCCTGACGGCTGCGGGACCGCGTCAGCCGTATACTTTGCTCTGGAGGGGGATTATAAAGCCAGATACGGATCGTGCATACGTCCGAAAGGAAACACCGGCGTTATCCACATAGTTACCCCGAGAGACACTGACGAGATCAGCCCTGCCGGTGATGTCCTGCTTCTGGGCGATCCTGAGAAAACAAAGGAGGTACTGCGCGAGACGGATGAGTTCAACGCTCTTGCCGAAAAAAGCGACGCAGAGCCTGATCCCGTTCTCGGGGCGGTTTGGTCTAATGCGGACAGCATGAGCGTGAAATACGCGGGTAAAGTGGGCAGACTTCTAACGATGCTCGCAATATTCGGCACCGGCATCTCATTCTCTTTCCTTATGTATGATGAGGCTGAACTGCACTGGATGCTGTTTTTCTGCGGGATCATGCTGCTTCTGGCCGTGCATCTGAGCAGAAGATGCAGCAAAGGCAGCTTCCATGAGAGATATATAGAATACAGGGTTCTGGCCGAGACGGAACGTATACGAGCCTACCTTCAGTTCGCGGGAAGCTCTGTAAGGCCTGAGACGCTCATGAGCTGGACGCTCCAGATAGAGATGCCGTGGATAGTCAATGCCTGTGCAGCTCTTTCAGCGATACCGGGCTCCGGAAAAAAGCAGGATATAAGCGAATGCTGGATAAAAGCCCAGAGAGACTATCATGCGGCTGCCCTGAAGAGATCCGGGAAAAAAGAGAAGCTCAGCGAAGGCATCCTTGCAGTCACCACTATCGTCAGCCTGCTCACATATGTCTTCGCACTCGTCTATGAAATACTTGTGCTTACAGGAAAAGTTCAAGAGGTGGAGCTCGTACGGACCCTGGTAAAGATAGTTCTGGGCACCGTCTCCGCAGGCACGCTGTTCATTTCTGGATACTACGGCAAGCTTTCGCTCACAAGACAGAGCACGGACCACAGGAAAATGCAGCTGTTCTATGACCGCGCGCTTGAAAAGCTGCACAGATACGGGCAGACGGAAGAACTCCTTGCAGATATAGTGAGGGAGGAGCTGGCCGAGAACGGCAACTGGTATTCCTACAGGTTAGAGGACAAGCCCGGATTCGAGCTGGATATCGGCTGAAGATATGAAATACTTTATGGCGCCGCTGGAGGGGATAACCCTCTGTGAATACAGAAAGCTCCACAGCACGATGTTCCCCGGAGCGGAGGCTTACTACACGCCGTTTATCGCACCTGATACACAGGGCAACTTCAGGGAGAAATATCTTCGGGAACTGCTGCCCGATAATAACGAAGGCATAAAACTCGTTCCCCAGCTTCTGGTAAACCGTCCCGAACCTTTTCTGATCACGGTTTCAAAGCTGAAAGCGCTTGGATATAACGAGGTGGATCTCAACACCGGCTGCCCTTCCGGGACAGTATTTGCAAAGCACAAGGGCTCAGGTATGCTCACGGACCTCAAGGAGCTCGATTCATTTCTCAACACGGTGTTTTCACAGACAGAAATCGCCATAAGCATCAAGACTCGCATGGGCGTCTCGGATACAGCCGAATTTGCCGGAATAGCGGAGATATATGCGAAATATCCGTTGAAACAGCTTGTGATCCACGCCCGCTGCCGTGAAGGATACTACGACAGCCCGCCGGACATAGACGGCTTTGCCGCAATATTTGAGCATATGCCCTTCCCCGTGTGCTATAACGGAAACATTTTCTCCAGGAGTGATCTCAATGCATTGAAAGAGAAAGTGCCGGGACTGGAACTTGTTATGGTCGGGCGAGGAGCGATCGCCGATCCTGCTCTTATAAGGACTCTTCTGGGAGGCGAAAAACTCAGAGCCTCAGAACTGGAGCAGTTCCATGATGCACTTCTGGAAGCTCTTTTGAGCCGCGGCATGGCTCCGGATCATGTGCTCTCCCATATGAAAGAACTCTGGTATTATATGATCCATAAGTTTTCCGATGCTGCTCAGCTGTACAGGAGCCTGAACAAGACCACCCGGCTCGGTTATTACCGCTCCGCGGTGAGCGAGCTGTTTTCGAGCGGAAAATTCGATCCGGAAAGGAGCTTTTCCGGAGGGAAATACAGAGAATAAGCATGATAAACAACAAGACCTCCGCAGGGGATGATGATCCCCGCGGAGGTTTTTTGTGCTTTTATGCCAAAAAACGAGATGAAGCACATCTGCTTTTTGGTATTGCATTATTATAAGATATAAGTATAATTGTATACAATTATACCGGAAAGGAAATACTCTCATGCTGGAGCTTTCAAACAAGACAAATTTGCTCGAACAGAGCACCTACCGCTATTCACTGCAGGACGTGCCCGAACCGAACCTTTACAGGGATGTGTATAACTATGAAGAAGTACCGCGCGTGCCGTTCAACCACAGGCGGGTTCCTATCGGCATGCCTGAGGAGATCTGGATAACCGATACTACCTTCAGGGACGGGCAGCAGTCCATAGAGCCTTATACAGTTGAGCAGATAGTGCAGCTCTATAAGCTCCTGCATCAGCTCGGCGGACCTTACGGGCTCATAAGGCAGACGGAGTTTTTCGTTTACAGCAAAAAAGACCGCGATGCAATAGATAAGTGCCGTGAGCTCGGCTACACATTCCCAGAGATAACCACATGGATCCGCGCAACTAAAGAGGATTTCGAACTCGTGCGCGACATGGGCATCGACGAAACAGGCATCCTTGTTTCTTGCAGCGACTATCACATCTTCCACAAGATGAAGCTCACTCGGAAGCAGGCCATGGACAAGTATCTGGCTACGGTGGCGATGGCGTTCGAGCACGGCGTCGTCCCTCGCTGCCATCTTGAGGATATCACGAGAGCGGATTTCTATGGCTTCGTCGTTCCCTTCGTGAATGAACTTATGAAGATGTCAAAGGATGCAGGCGTGCCCGTCAAGATCAGGGCCTGCGACACGATGGGCTACGGAGTGCCCTATACAGAGGTCGCGCTGCCGAGATCCGTTCCCGGCATAATCTACGGTCTGCAGCATTATTCCGAAGTACCGAGCGAGATGCTCGAGTGGCACGGCCATAATGATTTTTACAAGGCTGTGTCCAACGCCTCCACCGCCTGGCTCTACGGAGCCTGCGCCGTTAACTGCTCGCTGCTCGGCATAGGCGAGCGCACGGGCAACATCCCGCTTGAAGCCATGGTCATAGAATATGCCTCGCTGCGCGGCTCTCTTGACGGCATGGATTCCACCGTGATAACTGAGATCGCTGATTACTACAGAAAGGAGCTCGGCTATGAGATCCCGCCGATGACTCCCTATGTCGGAAGAAATTTCAACGTCACAAGAGCCGGCATTCATGCTGACGGACTTCTCAAGGATGAGGAGATCTATAATATCTTCAACACCAAAAAGATCCTCAACAGGGGTCCTTCCGTGATGATAGGGAAATCATCCGGAGCGGCAGGCATAGCATTCTGGATAAATGAGAACTACGGGCTTTCGGCAAACGAGGCTGTTGACAAGAAGGATCCTCTGGTAACGAGTCTTAAGGAATGGGTCGACAGCGAATATGCCGGCGGAAGAGTGACCACTCTCTCGACTCACGAGATAGAGGAGAAGATAGAGGAGCTCACCGGCGGCAGGCTCAGAAGGCTCTGATCAAAGGGAGGAAGCATCATGATACTTTATAAATCGGTATCGCTGGCGGACCAGGTGTTCGATCAGCTCGAAGCGGATATACTCAGCGGGAAATACGCAAGGGGAACGATGTTCACCGAGATGAAGCTCTGCGAAGAACTCGGCGTGAGCAGGACTCCCGTGAGAGAAGCCCTCAAAAGGCTCGAGCAGGAGCATATCATAGAGAGCAGCGGCAAAGGCATGATAGTCCTCGGCATCACGGATAACGATGCCAGGGTGCTCTTTGCTGTCAGGGAAAGCGTGGAAGGGCTCGCGGCTGCCGCCTGCGCCGCCAATATAGGCGATGAGCAGATAACAGACCTGAAGGATAATCTGGAGCTGCAGGAATTCTATCTTTCAAAGCGCGACTCTGAAAAGATAAAGGAGCTTGACAGCGAGTTTCACAGAAAGATATACGAAGCCTCCGGCAGCGTCGTCTACAGTGACACGCTCCTGCCCGTTATAAACAAACTGCAGAAGGTACGCAAGGCGTCGCTCGAGAACGAAGCTCGCGCGGAAAAGTCTATAGAAGAGCATAAAGCCATACTGGAAGCCATATCCGCGCATGATGAAAAGGCAGCCGAAGCCGCCATGAGACGTCACGCCAAGAATGCGGGACAGTATTTCAGCGAGCGGGTTGCCGCGGAGGACTGATATGCCGATGATAGAAAGAAAAGCATCCGGTGTGTATCTCAAAAACGGGGTACCCGTCGATGCTCCGGCTTCGGACAGAGCCGCCAGAGAAAAAACGATGGCATACAGGATACTGCGTGCCCACGAGAAGAAAAACAGCGCATACGGAAGGATGCATATAGGCTTCGATGCCATGATATCCCACGACATCACCTATGTGGGCATTATCCAGACCGCCCGCGCCAGTGGTCTCGAGAAGTTCCCCCTGCCCTACGCAATGACCAACTGCCACAACTCGCTGTGCG
>CACYDX010000067.1 GCA_902773255.1 Oscillospiraceae bacterium | reverse complement strand
GCGGTCCAGCCGGCATGGAGGCTGCGAGACATGCTGCCGTCAGAGGACATAAGGTCACCATTTTCGAGAAATCTGCCGAACTTGGTGGTGCGATTCTCGGCGATTGCCTTGTACCCGGTAAGGAAAAGATGAAATGGTATGCTGACTGGGTCCGCGGGCAGATAATGAAGAACAAGAATATTACGATAAAACTGAATCATGCACCTACTGTTGATGAGCTGAAGGGGTTTGATATCATTGCCAATGCTACCGGTGCTTCTTCATATGCGCCGAAGGTATTCGGCAAGCCGGAACTGATTATTCCGTTTGAAGAGGTTCTGACATGTCCTAAAGCCAACTGTAAGTTTAATCCCGGCGGCAGGAAGATGCATAAAGTCGGAGAAAAGGTCATAATATGGGGCGATCATTATGCAGCAGCAGATACTGCCCAGTATCTGGCATCGATCGGCAAACAGGTGACCATAATCACTGAGAATCCTCAGTTTGCGGCAAAGGTAGAGACCATTCACATGTATGTCGCAAGGAAGCGCTTTAATCTTGAAGAGGCCGAAGCGCTTGACCCTAAACCGTACAAATACCCGGTAACTGTGCTGGAAAACTCCACTGTTCTTGAAGTAGAGGACGGAAAAGCAACAATACAGATAAATGGATTTGAAATGAAGACGGTAGAGGTCGACTCAGTTATCACATGTCATACAAAATCCAATACTGATTTCCTGTATGAGATGAGAAAAGCAGGCCTTAATGTTGTTAATGTCGGCGATGCAGTTAAGCCCAGAAACCTGCACGCTGCTGTTAATGAAGGTGCTGTGTTCGGTAAAAATGTTGAGGGAGATGCATTTATCAATCCGAATAACGCAGCCATGAACGATCTGCCCATAGATGTGGCTGATCAGCTTAGATGATGAAAGGTTTAAGGTAGTCAATATACCAAAATAAACAAATGGAGGATGGAAAAATGAAGAAACTATTAGTATTTGTTTTGGCAGCCATTATGGTCTTCTCACTGTTTGCTTTGACAGCTTGCTCAGAGCAGGCAGCAGATGCACCTGAAGCCGAGGCAAGCGAAGAGACAGCTGCTGATTCTGGAAAGACACTGAAGTTTGGTGAGATTGCTCATGACAGAGGAATCGAATGGGTTAACTACGGTGTACAGAACTTTGAGTATGCATGCAAAAAAATGGGTGTTGAGCCGGTTGTAGTCGATGCTCAGAATGACATGGAAAAAGTTCTTGCAGGAATGGAAGATCTTCTGGCTCAGGGTGTTGATGCAGTTTCGGTATATTCGTTCAGTCCCGACCTGGATGCTCGTGTAGCACAGATGGCGCGTGATGCCGGCATTCCTGTTGTATTTGAGAATGCTGTGCCGGATGATTCGGTTGACAGAGATTCCGTAACATGCTGCACATATTATGATATCGGTTATGCTGTTACGAACATGATAGCGGATCAGTTCCCGGGAGCAAAGTTCATTTACATAATGGGACAGCCCGGAATGAACATAACCGAGCCGTACAACGATGGTATCGCTGCTGCGATCAAGGACGGCGCTGATTGTGAGATGGTCGCTTCATATCCTACAAACTGGACGGCTGAGGAAGCTATGGCAGCGACTCAGGATGCTATACAGTCAGGTGTTGAATTCGATGTAATCTTTGCTAACAATGAGCAGATTGCACAGGGTGTTCTGCAGGCACTCGATCAGGCTGAATTAAAGGGTAAAATACCGGTAATAGCAACAGGCGGAAGCCCTGCTGGTATTGAAATGCTCAAATCAGGCGACCTTTTCGGAACGCTGGCAGCTCCCACATCTTATATGGGCGCACTTTCAGCTAAGAAACTCATGGATCTTGTGAACGGGAAGAAGGTCGAGGAGATGACATTCATCCCGCTGCTCGCAGCAACACAGGACAATATCGATGAGATTATCCCCTGGGATCCCTGCGATCAGGTTATTGAAGCTATTGGTGGTTTAGACTAATATTTAGATAATCGGAAAATGTGGCGTGCGGGTTTTCCAACCCGCACACCACAACATTACTACTATATAGTCAATAATAGGAGCAGTCATGAATAACGATGCGAAAACATACCTCCTTGAGGCTAGAGGTGTTTCGAAGATATTTGGCGGAAATACCGTTCTTGACAATGTTTCCATAACGCTGGAGCCGGGACAGATCCACAGCCTGTGCGGCGAAAACGGTGCCGGAAAGTCAACATTGATAAAGATACTGTCAGGAGCATATCAGCCTGATGCCGGCGTGGTTGCCATCAACGGTATTGAATACCCGCATCTCACTCCTCTTCTGGCAAAGGAAAAAGGTGTTGAAGTTATACATCAGGAGATAATCCTGGTGCCGCAGTTGTCGGTTGCGGAAAATATATATACTGACGTGCGTTATCGTACGGCAGGTTTTTTCTCGTTTAAGAAAACCTGTAAAGCTGCAAGGGAGCTGATGGATGAGCTTGGTATCGATCTTGATCCGACGGAAAAGGTCGAAGATCTGAGTGCAGCTAACCAGCAGTTTGTAAAGATACTGAAAGCATTGGCGCCAAATCCCAAGGTCCTGATATTGGATGAGCCTACTGCCATGTTCAATATGAAGGATACGGATATGGTTCTTGATCTTGTGCAGAATATAAGCAAAAAGGGTATTGGTATAATCTATATTTCACACCATCTTAATGAGATCAAGAAGATAGCTGATACCGTAAGCGTTCTAAGAGACGGCAAACTGATATCAACATATCATGCTGTTGACGGAGCCATAGATATGGAGAAAGTCACATATGATATGATTGGCCGTTCGATAGATATGTTCTATAAGAAAGAAAAGAACGCGATCGGGGATATTAATTACGAAGTTAAAGGGCTCAAACTCGATAAGGATTCGAGCCCAATAGATATAACTCTCAGAAAAGGGGAGATACTCGGACTGGCAGGAATGGTCGGGGCCGGACGGACGGAGATAACGCGTGCGATATACGGTCTTGACAAAAGGTTTGCCGGCGAGATTTATAAGGACGGCAAAAAGCTCAAAATAACTACCCCTCAGGATTCGATAGATAACGGAATAGGATATATAAGTGAAGACAGGCAGGCTTCAGGTCTTGTTCTTCCTCTTTCGATTTTGCAGAATCTGACTTTTCTCAAATTGCCAAAGAAGAAAGGTTTTATCAATATTAAAGAGGAAATGGATATCTCTGAGGAAATAATCAAGAAGCTTGACATAAAGACGCCGAGCATGTTTAAGGAAACGGGAACGCTGTCAGGCGGAAACCAGCAGAAGGTAATAGTCGGCAAATGGCTTCACAAAGGATTTGATATTTTGATACTCGATGAGCCTACCAAGGGCATTGACGTTAACGCAAAATTCGAGATCTATAAGCTTCTTAATGATCTTACGAAGCAGGGGAAGTCTCTCCTGATCGTTTCTTCCGATATGCCGGAGGTCGTATCTTTATGCGACAGGGTTATGGTAATTCGTGAGGGCAGGGTAGTAGGAGAATTCTCAGGTGATGAGATTACCGAGGAAAGTGTAATAAAATCAGCGTTAGAGGTGAATCAAAGTGAATGAGCGAACATTAAGGAAAAGAAATAAAATAGGAAGCGAATTGATATTTCTGCCTATAGTTATAATCGCACTCTGTATTATATCCGGCGTTATCAATCCGAGATTTTTCACGGGATCAAATTTTCTTGTCATATTCCAGCAGGTTGCAGTCCTCGGCATACTGACGAGTGCGATGCTCATGCTCCTTGTAATGGGCGCAATAGATCTGTCATATGGTTCATTAATCGGCCTGTGCAGTGTTCTGCTCTGCAACATGATCAGCGAGCAAGGAGTCGATCCCATGCTTGCACTGTTGACAATGTTTGCTGTAGCGATAGGTGGCGGAGCACTGAACGGGTTCATTGTCACCAAGTTTAAGTGTGAGCCTCTGATAGTAACGATTGGAACGGGGTATATATATCTGGGATTTGCCCAGGTAATCTCACAGGGTACGTACCAGTCTATTGGCGGTGCCTTCCCGTTTATAGGAACTGGTAAGGTTGGAGCTATTCCGATGCCGATGATAGTTCTCATCATCGTACTGGTATTTATGTTCATATTC
>CACYDX010000066.1 GCA_902773255.1 Oscillospiraceae bacterium | reverse complement strand
GCGATATCTGTTTCAGGCGATCCCTTCGCCATGGAGGTATGCCCGGACGATAAGATCACTCTGGCAGATGACGGAGAGATACTTATCAAAGCGCCCACCTGCATCATGCAGGGATACTACAAGCTGCCGGACGATACCGCCGAGGTGCTGACAGACGGTGTGCTGTACACAGGGGATCTGGGCTTCTTCGATAATGAGGGGAAGCTGCATATAACGGGGCGAAAGAAGGATATGCTTGTTCTCCCGGACGGCACGAAGATATTCCTGCCAGAATACGAGGCCCCGATAATGAAAGCTCTGGGCAGCACTGAGATCGCCGTAACGCTGAAGGGAGGCAGACCTGTGCTCGTGTTCTCAGGTGAAGGCAAGGCTGAGGATATATCGGCAAAGCTTCGCGATCTTATGCGCCAGCTGCCGCGGGGCCAGCAGATAAGCGAAATAATCATAAGCGCGGATCCTCTCCCCAGGACCGCCACAGGAAAAGTAAAACGCTGGGAGCTCCAGCAGAAAGTGGGTAATGATACATGACAAGACAGGAGATCCTCGAAAGCACAAAAAAGGTCATATATGACTGCTTCCCCGATATGAGGGACATCGACTTTCAGGAGGATACTGTTATAAATACAGAGACCGCCATAGACTCCATGGGCTTCGTTCTGGTGATATGCAAGCTGGAGGCCATGTTCGGCGTCCGCATTCCGGAGCGCCAGTGGCAGAAGCTGCAGACCCTCGGCGACGTTACGGACGCCATATACAAACGCGTTTCCAAATGAGCATCTACAGCCGGGAAATGCTTCTTCGCAGCAGAGATGTGGATATGTTCAGAAGGCTTCGCACTTCCGAGCTTTTCCGTCTGCTTCAGGAAGCATCGATCACCCATACCGAACAGCTCGGCATGGGCAGGGAAAAGACCCTTGACAAGGGCCTGCTCTGGATACTGCTTCTGCAGCGGGCGGAGATCGACCGCATGCCGGAGTATGATGAGAAGATCATCCTGAAAAGCTGGCCCGGAACTACCATGCACCTTCTCTTCCCCCGCTATTACAGCATGGAGACCGAAGCCGGAGAGCATCTTCTCTCTGCAAGCGCTCTGTGGGGGCTGGTGGATCAGAACACGAGGAAAATGATATTCCCCGAAAAGTACGGCATAGTGATAGACGGCGTGAGCACCGGAGAAGAGATCGGTCTTCCGTCAGCACCGCGCCGCATCGAATGCACGCAGAGCGTGCCCTTCACGGTTCCTTTCAGCTATGTGGACATAAACGGCCACATGAACAACGCCCACTATTTCGATCTTGCAGAGGACTGCATTCCCGCAGCCGCCGGAGGCGAGGCTCTGAAGAGCATAAAGATCGAGTACGTCAGCGAGGCGCGATGCGGCGAGAGCTTCACCGTATTCTGGGGCGAAAGCGGCGGCACATATTTCATCACCGGGGAGGGCGAGCGACCCGTTTTCCGCATGGCGCTTTCCTACAGCTGAATACAGCATAAAATAAATAAACGGGACCTTCTCAGGTCCCGTTTATTTATTTCATTATCTTTTCCGTAAGCTTTCGCACGCGCGGAGCCAGCCTTTTCAGCGCCGTGTCATAAAGCATCATGCAGAGTACCACGGCTGCAAGGAAGAGCGCATTGACCCACCAGGTCTCCGAGAAGGACTCCACTATCTCCGTTATATTCAGTACAAAGCATGTGAGCGCATACATAGCCGCAGCGGCGCAGGAAAAGATGAGCAGCTTCACGAAAAAGCGCAGCGCTCCGCTGCCGATCCTGTCGATACCCTCCTTGGCGACGGGGTACCAGCCGAAGAAAACATAGAAGAATGCCGCTTCCTTATCCGCTCCTATGAGCAGAACGAGCACGGATGTGACCAGCCACACAAGCACGGCATTCCTTCTGCCGCAGATATCGATAACAGGCAGCAGGAACAGCGATGCGATAAGCGGGGAGCAGTAAGTGAATACAGGCACCAGCGCGCCGAGCAGCATCACCGCGGTGCCCGCGGCGGCCATCAGCGCACCGAAGGCCACGGCGAAGGTCTTTGACCGGCCGCCTTTGGGGATATTTTTAGCAGACACGGTTTATCTGAACTTTACGGTATAGCCGTCGAAAGCCTCGAACAGACCGCTGATCAGTTTTTTAGCGTTTCCTTCGGCAAGCTCATATATCCCGGCATTCTCCGCCTTTTCGAGTTCTTCAGACATTATTTTGTCGAGTTCCTGAGTGGGTTCATCGCCGCTGATGGGATTGAAGACATTGTTCTGCTCGGCATAGCTGAGATTGTCCATGTCGATGTAGTTGTCCGTGACCTTGGCTTCAGGCAGCTCAACATAGATCGTCTTGGTATCGTTATCCACGCTCACCTTTATATCCGGGACCTCGTATCCGACTTTTATAGTGCCGTTGTATTTGATCTGGATGGTGTGGGTAGTGCCGGGGATATTCCAGTTGGAAATCTGAAGGCTATCCTTAACTTCCCTTACCCCACTGTATTCGAAGGAATAAGTCACCAGCTGACCAAGCTCCTGGAGTTTTTCCTTGACCACGGTATCCGTCAAACCGGTGTCATGGTCGATTATGCCTTTGAAATTCTGCTCTTTATAGTAATTCCAGCCGAGAGCCAGCGCGGCGACTACTATCAGCAGCAGCAGGAGACGGATAAGAAGCCTTGCGAAAATCCTTCCGCCTCTTCTCCTGTGCGGTCTATAGCCCTCGGGCGGGGGCGGCGGAGGGGCAACGGGTCTTTGTTTGCTCATATGATCTCCTCCCTGAAACAAAATCTCTCAAAAACTGCCCGGGCGCATGAAAAGTACCCGGGCAGTTTTTTATCAGTGGTTCATCGGGATAATTTCAAGCCAGTATCCGTCCGGATCCTCTATGAAATAGATCCCCATCTTTTCGTTCACGAAGCAGATGCAGCCCATCTGCCCGTGCTTTGCCTTCGCAGCTTCGAAATCCTCCACGCGGAAGGCGAAATGGAATTCACATTCGCCGAGATCATAGGCCTGGGGATGATCCCTGAGCCAGGTGAGCTCAAGCTCGAACTCGGAAGTTTCATTCCCCATGAAAACTATCACGAACGAGCCGTCAGCGGCTTCCTTCCTTCTCTTTTCATGAAGACCGAGGGCCTCTTCATAGAACGCGATGGAGCTTTCGAGGTCCTTCACATTGAAATTGATGTGCACGGGTTTGAACTTCATCGTAATGACCCTCCCTTTAAATGACAGGTCTTATATACCTTTCAGGGCCTTCCTGCTGCGGTGAATGAATCTGCTGAGGCAGAACTGATATACGGCAGTCGCAGCGGCGGATGCTCCGTACACTATAAGATCAGCCGAACCCGCTATAGACGCCACGATCCAGGAGATCGCGCCGATGGCGGAGAAGATGGCTCCGATGAACAGGATGAAGCCAACATAGCCAGAGATCCTGGACCTTCCCGGTATGTTCTCCGAGACGGATATATATTTCTTTGCCGTGCTCACGCATCCGCCGAGGAAGAACAGCACGAGGATGATCACCACAGCAGTGCATCCCGCAAGCACATACAGAACATCGGCTTCGGCATATCCTTCGCGGAGGCACAGGTATATTAAAAATGCGATACCGAGCGCGATCACCACCGCAAGGAGAATGGCAAGAATAAGGCCTATCGTTCTGAGGACGCGGATGATCTTGAGTCCCGTAGTGCCGCAGCAGACCGAATCTTCCTTCTTCGCCACTCCGAAGATGATCCAGAGGGATATCGCAAACAGCACGCTAACTGCGTTGCCGGAAACAGCGCTGACGATGCGGCTCACAACATTGCCCGGGTTTACCACGGTGGTCTCCAGGGCTGCTGCGAACTCATCAAGAGCATCGTCGATATCCTTTTCGTCTATGTCCACATTATCGCCGAAATATCCTGCAAGATCGGCATCCTTGAGCGCCGCGACGCCCTGCTTCAGATAATTGTTGACCGAAGCGGGCACAAAAACACTTGTGTATATGGAGCAGAGCACAATAACGGTGAATGCGATGCAGAGGATGAGAGCAAGCTTCGAGCCGGCAAGCTCCTTGAACTTCGCCTGAGCCGGGCTTCTTGCGATAACGGGAGTCCTGGGCTGTGCCGCAGGCGCGGCAGGCGCAGGGGCCGGTTTATATATGGGGGCTGCAGCCGGGACAGGTTCCGGTGCGGGTTCGCCAGGGATCGCGGTGATTTCTTCGATGCTCTTCCCGCAGCCGGTGCAGAATTTTGCGGAATCCTTGTTTTCCTTTCCGCAATAGGGACATACCTTCATGTCTTTCATCCTTTCCAAAATATATGATGATCTTCGGATCATAAAATTACGTAAACTATATTGTATAACAGTCCCGGCCTTTTTTCAATATATACCGGGGCAGTTTCTGCCGAAAGCGGCGGCTCAGTCCTCAAAGGGAGCTTCATGCTCCTTTACGAAGCTTTCCACCTGCCGCAGATCCTTCACTCCCGCCAGACCGCCTACCGCCGAGGCGCATATGGCGCCGCAGGCGTTGGCAAACACGAGCGCATCACGGTTATCAAGCCCGCGCATCTTTGCCGAGATGAAGCCGACTATGAAATTATCCCCCGCTCCGGTCGCGTCGACAGCATTCACCGGGAAGGCTCCGAGACGGTAACGCTCGTTCCTGTTCCTGAACAGGCAACCCCTGGATCCCAGTTTTATGATAACGTTCTTAACCCCGATATCCAGCAGGACTTCGGCCATTTTGTCCGGGTCGCTCTCTCCGGTATGGAATTTTGCCTCGTCCTCGTTGGGGAATATATAATCCACCATGGCGAGCTCTTCACGGATGTCGTCCACCCGCATCTTTCCGAAGTTGGGGAGCTTTGTATCGGCATATATAACGGCTCCGCCTTCCTTTGCGGCATCGAACACACCCCTGACTATCTCCGCCTGGTCGAAAGGCGCGCGGAAAAGCGAATCGATCGATACCGCCCTTGCCGATCTGATCACATCCGCATACTGCTCGGGATGGAAATTGTATTTGTGGGCGAGATTGGTTATGGACTTCCTCGTTCCGTCGGGATTGACGAACATGGTGGTAACGGGAGTGGGATGATCCTTTTCCCTTATCACATATGACATATCCACCCCGTTTGAGGCCATGGCCCCGTAGAGCATGTCTCCCGCTCCGTCGCATCCCAGGAAGCAGAGGATGCCCGTCTTCAGGCCGAGCTTCGCCGCCGTGGCGGATTCGTTGACTCCTTCGCCGCCGGGATTTATCGAGCAGGAATCGGCTCTGAAGCCCGCGGCGGATACGGGATTCGGATCGAATCCCTTTATGATGCAGTCCACAAGGGCTGTTCCTATGCAAAGCAGGTCGAGTTTTTTCTCCATTGTTTTCTCCGTTCCGGTCTGAAGCCTCAGGCCTTATCCTCTTTTCCGACGAAACCTATGGCCATCTGCGGCGCTTTTTTCGCTATGGCCGCAAGCGCATCGTCCATGGCTTTTTCATTTTCGCTTATAACATCGATGAACTCTTTTCCGTCACGCACGAAAACGAGCCTGAAATACTGAAAAGTCGCCTTGCCGCAGCAGAGCTTCCCGTTCACCTCGTTTATGCGGATGAACACCCTGTCGATATATTTATAGGGGATATACTTGATGGAAAGATTATACGGGAAAAAGACCCCCGTATCTCCCACGCGCACTTTGTCGAAGCGTTCGGCGCTCTCATATTCCTCCGCTACCGCCGGGTCCGTTATCCTTCCGTGAATGCCGGAAAATCTTGCCATGGTCCTTCCCTCCTGAAAATACAGTATCGAGATCTGCTTTATATTATACTTTATTCGGCCCGAAAAACAAATCCTTTTTGCGTCTGCCGGAGCTTATCCCAAACAGCGGTTGATTATCCCGCAAAGCGGTGATATTCTTTTCCCGTCAGCCGATTTACGGCGGAAAACACCTTCCATCCCCGGAGAACAGATGACAACTGATCTGAGAAAAGGAAAACTGCGCCCGGAGCTCATCCCGGTGATACTCTCCCTCGCGGCGCCGACCATGCTCGAGGAGCTCGTGGATACCGCGGTGCAGTATATAGATATAGCCATGGTGGGCTCGCTCGGTACAGCCGCAACTGCTGCCGTGGGAGCCACTGCCACTGTAAACTGGCTCATCGGCGGCACTTTTTCCGCGCTCGGGATAGGCTTCCTGTCCTATATCTCCAGATCTCGAGGCGCCGGTGATGATGAAAAAGCCGCCCGCGCATCGGCACAGGCGGTGTTCATCGCTCTTTTCACAGGCATTCTTTTCACTGCAATCGTTCTCCCTCTTTCAAAATATGTCCCCGGCTGGATGCATGCGGACGTCTCCATACGCCCGCTGGCAGCAAGATACTTTTTTATCCTTTATTCCACAATGGTGTTCCGCAGCGCAAGGATAATTTTCGGCACCATACTCAGAGCCTCGGGCGATACGAAAACGCCCATGAGGATAGGTCTTCTGGTGAATCTTCTCAATGTGGCCGGAAATTTCTTCCTCATATATCCGAGCCGTGTTATCACCCCTCTTGGTGGCCTCCGCATACCCGGTGCCGGACTGGGCGTTGAAGGTGCGGCGATCGCAAGCGCGGCTTCAGTAGCAGTGGGCGGCATGCTTATAAGCATTGCCCTGTGGCGGCACAAGACCGTTTCTCCCCGCGGGCACAGCCTGATGCCGGATCCGGAGATACTCAAACCTTGTCTCAGGGTCTCGCTT
>CACYDX010000065.1 GCA_902773255.1 Oscillospiraceae bacterium | reverse complement strand
CTTATGGAACGTAAACGAGTAGAAGAAGTAGCCGCAAACCGATTGACGATCATCTCTCCACTGCTTGATCCGATGTTGGATAAAGCGAAGAAGCAGAATCTCAAGGAACAGATCAGTATGACTTATGGAATCAGTGAACGTACCGTTCGTCGCTGGCTCAATCTGTATCAGGAGCAGGGCTTTGACGGATTAAAACCCAAGGTTTCTTCAGTGAGTGGTAAAAGCAAGATCCCTGAGGAACTTATTGAGGAAGCAATCCGCCTTCGAAGAGAGATTCCCAAGCGCAGTGTTCCGGAGATCATTCGTATCCTTGAATGGGAAGGCATTGCCGAGCCCGGTTTTCTCAGAAAAAGCACGCTGCAAGATCAGCTCGCGGCCAGAGGTTACTCCAGCAGACAAATGATGACGTATGCAAAGGATGTCACAAGTGCCAGGCGATTCCAGAAGCCTTGGCGTAATTATCTCTGGCAGTCGGATATCAAATATGG
This sequence comes from Oscillospiraceae bacterium, assembly GCA_902773255.1. Classification (GTDB taxonomy): domain Bacteria; phylum Bacillota; class Clostridia; order Oscillospirales; family Oscillospiraceae; genus Limivicinus. The sequence continues at coordinate 1,740 of CACYDX010000065.1, read as the reverse complement.
CATCTACATCAACGGAAAGCCGACATATATGGTCTGCTTCCTAGATGATTGCACGAGGAATGTCATGCATTCCGAATTCTATACAACACTGGATCAGTCGATCGTTCAGGACTGTTTTCGGAAGGCCCTGATCAAGTACGGCGCTCCAGATTCTGTGTACTTTGATAATGGAAAACAGTTCCGTACGCACTGGATGAAACGTGCCTGCGGAAAGATGGGGATCCGACTCCTCTATGCTCGCCCTTATAATCCTGAGGGTAAAGGCAAGCAGGAACGCTATAACCGTACTGTTGATGCTTTTCTCCAGGAAGCTTCTGTGAAAAAGCCCAAGACGCTTGACGAGTTGAATCATCTGTACAAGGTCTGGATGGACGAATGCTACCTCAACGTTCCTCATAGTGCACTCGATGGAAAAACACCTCATGACGCCTATGAATCGGACACACACGATATACATTTCCTGTCCGCCGATCTGATCGCGGATGCTTTCCTTACCTGTGAGCAGAGAAAAGTAGACAAAGGCGGCTGCATCAGTTTTAACGGCATGAAGTATGAGGTCGAACTTGGGCTGTCCATGATCTACAAAAAAGTAGATGTCATCTATGATCCGGCGGATATCTCGGTTTTGACGATCGAATGCGAGGGGTTTCCATCTTGCAGGGCGGTTCCGCTTGTTGTCAGATCACATGCGGCTAGAAAGCCTAAACTTCCCGAGCACTTTGAAAAGACAGAGCCTTCAACATCCAGACTGCTTGACGCTGCTGAAAAAAAGAATGCGCAGAGGCAGACTGTCCGTCGAACAGCGATCTCTTTCACGGATCTGAAAGAAGGTATCGATCATGTATGAAAGCTTTTATGATCTCTCAAAAACACCTTTTTCCAGGGATATCCCGTGCAAAGATCTGTATCTCACACCGGAATTTTCAGAAGTAGTCAAACGTATGGAGTACGTGGCAAAAAACAGACTGTTCGCTGTTATCAGTGGCGACTGCGGAACCGGAAAGACAACAGCCCTCCGATGCCTCTCTGAAAGGTTGGATCCGCATACATACAAGATGCTGTATATATCGGAGTCAAAGCTGACACCCACTAACTTCTATCGACTGCTTCTTGAGCAGCTTGGTATCCTCCCGAAATGGAACCGGGCTGAAGCAAAGAGACAGCTTCAGGAAAAACTCTCCGTAATGTATGCGGTAGATAACATCACTACTGTCTGTGTCGTAGACGAAAGTCATCTGCTCAGCTTTGAGATGCTCGAGGAGATCCGTTTTATGCTTAACATGAAGTTTGATTCCATCAGTCCGATCGCTTTGATCCTGGCCGGACAAACAGAACTCTGGGAAAAGCGTCTTGGTCTGCAGAAATGTGCAGCAATCCGACAGCGTATTGACATCCAAAGTACGATGAATCACTATGACAGATCTCTGACTGGCGGCTTTATTAAGCATCAGCTTCGTTACAGCGGAGCTGAACACGATATCTTTACCGAAGAAGCGATCTCTCGGATCCACGAGTACAGCACAGGCATTCCCCGTGTGATATCAAAGGTTTGCACGAACGTGCTGATTTACGGAGCGCAGAACCGCTTTCGGTTGATTGATGACCACGCGGTAGCGACCGTTTTGGAATGCGAATTTTCATAAAAATCTGCTGGAGGCATTTGCCTCTGGCAGAACTTTCGGCTAGATTCGGACAAAAACAATCGTTTAGTTTTGGTTATACGGAGCCGGCTTTAACACT
>CACYDX010000064.1 GCA_902773255.1 Oscillospiraceae bacterium | reverse complement strand
AACCGCGATCAAATAGATCGCCAGATGTAAGAAAATGGCTGCGATCAACTCGATAATAACTGCAACAATAAGGATGAGCCGTATGTTCTTAGATGGTCTATGAGTGAACATGACCGCTCCCGCGATGACCGCGATGACAGCGGAAACGGCAGCCGGGAGCGGACCGATGATCTGGAGACCCTCTTTAACGATATTGAAATAGATGCCGGTCACAAACAGGAGCGGCAGGATGAGGGCGATGATGAGCACGGCTGACGCAACAGGTGCGACGGAGAAGCCTTTCACGGCTCCACTTTCCGGGGCCTCCTCTCCGGCAGACGATGACGATCCAGCTGCCTGCGTGCCGGAAATGCCGCTTAAGGCGGCATGCTCATCTTCCGGAATAGCGTCCGGCTTCCACCCGCAGTATTCGCAGCATTCGCTGCCGGCAGTATTGGTTTTTCCGCAGTTTTCACATATCCACATAACGCAGCTCCTGTCATTATGCATTTTCAGCGGTCAGGATCCATGCATGATGACGCGCCTGTTTATTGCTTTTTCATGACGTAGTTCTTCAGATCAGGCCAGGTGTATGTTTTGTCAAAATATCCGTTGAGGAAGGCTGAGGCCAGGCTCCCCGGCTTTATATTCTTCCTTGCGTCTTCGATGGAGAACCACTTATAGCCGTCCACTTCCTCGTTCGTGTGCAGCGCCTCGTCTTTGAGCACCGCAGTGAAGTTGAGCATCAGCGTATTGGAAGGCGGGAAATAATGGCTGTGGTTGAAGTGTATCTCCGAAACCTCAGCTCCGATCTCCTCGCGGATCTCGCGGGCAACGGCGTCCTCGGCGTCCTCCCCCTTGTTCACGTATCCTGCCACGAGCACGTAGAAGGGCCTGCCGTACTGCCTGATAAGCAGCACTTTTTCCTTAGCCGGATCCATCACCACCATGCTCACGGCGGTATTGAATCCGGGCCAGCGGTATTCGCCGCATTTCGTGCAGAAAGGGACGGTGCCTTCCGTCGGGTGCTCCTTCAGGATGAGCTCTGTCCCGCATTCAGTGCAGTGTGTCATGGCTTTTCTCCGATCAGCCGCCCGATGACGACGAGGAGGAGCTGCCGGTAGAGGCGGAGGATGCGTTCTCACGGTCGCGTATCATGTGCTGCAGGGTAATGAGTATGGCGACCACCTGCTTTTCATACTGGGGCTTGTAGATATCTATGCAGTATTTGTCGTGCAGGGAGAGCATCTTCTGCGAGATCACCGCTATCACGGAATCGTCCGCGTCGTAGAGTTCGAAGTTGAGGCCGAGCACGTTGCCGCGAAGCTGCCAGCCGAGACCCTCTATATTTGTGATGGCCTTGATGAGATGCAGCAGCTCGTTCGAAAGCTGGAACTCCGTACCGTCCGACATGCTGACGAAGTGCCTCTGATGGATGGAGAAGACCTTCCTCTCAATGTGCGCAACGGGCCTGTCGTGCGAGTCAAAAAGGTCGGTGCGGTCATGCAGGGAGATCGGCTTGGACTCGGCGCGGTATACAACGTTCTCCTCAGCGTCGGTTATCTCTATGCGGTGGTGCAGGGTGAAGACCTTGGAGCTGGTGAACAGCGAGCGCACCGGCTCGCCGAAACGCTCAACATTGTTCACGTTGGCGGATTCCCCCGCAGCCCGGTAGCGGTTGAGCTTTGAAAAAGTACCCATGATATGTCCTTTCTGCGCGGGAGAGAAGTCCCGCGATACATGTTTTTTGCCTGTTCAAGTTTAATGCAGAAAGCGGCGGAATGCAAGAAAAGCGTCATTTTTTGTTCGACAGACGGCTCTGTCATATGATAGAATCTCAGTAAATACACAAAAGGAGGTACGGCGAAATGAAGAACGTTCTGGTGACCATACCCGTAAAAGAAAGCCACAGGGCAAGGATAGATGAGATAGCAAAAGACTGCTGCGTCCTCTATGTACCGGCCGGGCAGGCCACGGAGGAGCAGGTGGCTGATGCGAGCGTTATAATCGGCAATGTCCCCGCAAAAATGATAAAGGCCTCCGATAAACTGGAACTCCTGCAGCTGGAATCAGCCGGAGCCGATCCCTATCTCCCGGCGGGAGTACTCTCGGAGAAAACAGTGCTGTGTAACTCCACCGGCGCATACAACCGCACTGTTTCCGAGCATGCAGCCGCGCTTACTCTTATGCTCATGAAGAAGCTCCATCTCTACCGCGACCAGCAGAGAAGAAATGTGTGGAAAGATCTTCTCACCGCGATGTCGCCGGCGGGATCCACGGTGCTCGTAGTGGGCCTTGGCGAGATAGGCCTGCAGTATGCGAAGCTGATGAAGGCCATGGGTGCTTACATAATAGGAGTGAAGCGCCGCGAAGGCGCCTGCCCCGAAGGGATAGACGAGCTGGTGCGCACCGATGAGATAGACAGCGTGCTCCCGAGGGCGGACGTGGTCTTCTCCATCCTGCCGAACACGAAGCAGACCGTGCACTTCTATACGGAGGAGCGCTTCCACCTGATGAAGGAAAGCGCCGTATTCATAAACTGCGGCCGCGGCAACGCCGTCGAGGGCAGTGTCCTGCTCAAAGCGCTGCAGGAAGGGCAGATAGCCGCAGCGGCAATCGACGTTACGGAGACTGAGCCCCTGCCGGCGGAAAGCCCGCTCTGGCAGCAGGAAAATCTCGTTATAACACCGCATGCGGCGGGCACCTATCACATCCCGCATACACTCGAGTGCATAGTGGACATAGCCTGCGAGAACCTCTCGCACTGGCTGAAGGGAGAGCCCTTCTGCAACGTGGTGGACATGCAGACGGGATACAGAAGATAACAGCGGCATAATAAAAAACAGGGAGCACAGGCTCCCTGTTTTTTCATGCCATTCATCCGTTGTTCTTCGGAAATTCCAGGATCACTTTCGTGCCGATGCCGGGCTCGCTCTCGAGCTTCACCTGCGCATTGTGATACTGGGCGCCGTGCTTCACGATGGAAAGACCGAGCCCCGTGCCGCCGATCTCCTTGGAGTGGCTCTTGTCCACGCGGTAGAACCTTTCGAACACGCGTTTCTGATGCTCCTTCGCAATGCCGATGCCGGTATCCTCAACGCTGAGCCTGGGCTGCTCGTCCTGCACCGACACGTCCACCGTCACGGTGCCGCCGAAGTGGTTGTATTTGATGCCGTTGTCGCAGAGGTTATAAACCATCTCGCTGAGCAGCTGCCAGTTGCCGGATACTTCGGCATGATCACCCGTGAGCTGAAGCGAGATGTTCTGTTTTTCCGCCGCCGGACGCAGACCGTTCAGAACATCCGCGGCAAGATCATAGAGGTCCACCTGCTCGTGCTCGGGACCCACGGCATCCTCATCGAGCTTAGAGAGCTTGATAATGTCCTCAATGAGTGCCAGCAGACGCTGTGATTCTTTATATATATCCTTCGAAAACTCCTTCGCCTTGTCGCCCGTGGCGACTCCCTCGGCTATAAGCTCGGCGAAACCTGAGATGGAGGTGAGGGGAGTTTTGAGTTCGTGCGATACATTGGCGGTGAATTCCCTCCTCAGCGACTCACGCTGGGAGACCTCCTCCTGAATGGTCATCTTCTGCTCCCTGATCTTCCCAACCAGAGGGGCAAGCTCGGGATAAGTGCTCTCAGGATGGTCGAGGTCCATATCGTTTATCGGGCGGACGATCTGCTTTGCAACCCGGAAGGCGAGCACGCCGGATATAAGCAGCACCAGCACCAGCACCCACATCACCGGGCTCACCACGATCAGGGCCTGCCGCACGGCGCTCAGCGGGCGGCTGAGACGCAGGACGGTCCCGTCGGAGCATTTTCTTGCATAATACATGGTGTTTTCGCCGCTGCTCTCCGACTTGCGTATGCCCTCGCCCTCGCCTTCGGCCATGGCAGCCTGCACCTCGGGGCAGTCCTTCTGGCTGGCTACCGGGAGAGCGTATTCGCTGTCGTAGATAACGCTTCCGTCACTGCTGATCCAGGTGACGCGGTTCGCATGGTCGAGTGACTGCAGATAGGCGTCCCCCGAGAGCATGAGCCCCTGTTCGGCATAGACCGCCTCCTGCCGGAGCGCGTCATAGGCCTCATCCTTTACCTGTGAATACTGGATGCCGAAAAACAGGACCGCGCAGAGTATAAGCACCAGTATGCCTACGAGAAAGGTGTTTCTGAATATGGTCTTGATCATGTTTATACCTCCGTAAACCGGTATCCCACGCCGCGGACTGTCTGGATAAGGCCGGCTGCGATGCCGAGCTTCGCCCTGAGGGTGCGGATATGCACATCGAGGGTCCTGTTCTCGCGTTCGGCGCCGAGCCCCCAGACACGTTCGAGCAGTATTTCTCTTGTAAGTACGAGTCCGCGGTTTTCAATAAGCAGCTGAAGCAGCATGAATTCCTTGTATGTGAGAGTGACGGGCTTGCCGTCCACGAGCACCTCATGCCGTTCTGGGCATATATACAGCGGACCTGAGCGGAATTCCCGCTCGGTGATCTTCTGCTCCGTCCGCCTGAGTACCGCTCTTATCCTGGCCACCAGCTCCATCATGCCGAAGGGCTTTGAGATAAAATCGTCCGCCCCCGCATCCAGGCCTTCCACCCTGTCATACTCGGTGTCCCTCGCGGTGAGCATTATAACGGGTAGATCCGCCGTGGCAGGCGAGCTCCTGAGACTTTTCAGTATGGATATCCCGTCCTCCCCGGGGAGCATGATGTCCAGTATCGCCAGCCTCGGAAGCTGCTGCGCCAAAGCCTCCCGGAAGCGCTCCGGAGTATCGAAGCCCTGCGCCTGGAAGCCCTGGCTCTCCAGAGCATATACCACCAGCTTGCGGATGCTGTCGTCATCTTCGAGAAGATAGATCATGATATCACCTCTCGCTTATATCGTATCACAGAGGCCCTTATCTGAACAGCTTTTTTTGATTTAACACAGATTTAATATTCTCCGGATGGCAGATTTAACATTGAAAAGGTATCTTAACAGGGCAAAGGATGTGAATGAATGAGTATATCCGATATAATTGCCCTGCTCAGCGGCATAGCGCTGTTCCTTT
>CACYDX010000063.1 GCA_902773255.1 Oscillospiraceae bacterium | reverse complement strand
TGAGAATGAGCAGACCGCCTACAACATAGAATATCACGGTGCCGATGCCGCCGGTACTCGGCAGCTCGGTTCCAGACTTGTTCTCAATGATATTAATGGAGGCAGGATTTATCTGATACCCTGCGTCATCTCCAAGCTTGTCAACAACTGTCTCTTCATTTACAGTCTTGTAAGTTGTTGCTACAAATGTTGCACTAGCTCCGCCGGTAGTTGTTGCTGTCTTATCGACAGTGTTCACATTCTGCGCGCTGATCGTGACCGTTACAGGTGCGGAAAGCATATTATATCCATCTGGCGCTGCTGTTTCGGTAAGCGTCAGGACCGTACCGTCCTTGAATCCAAGCAGCACGACCGCGCCGGATTCCGGAGTCACAATAGTATTGCTGTTGTCGCCAGTTGCACCAGGGTCACATCTGTATACAGCAGGAGCTGTGGCTGAACCGGCATTTACCTGCGTAAGCTTTACCGGAGTCGAGGTTTGGGTATCACCTTCGCCCGATTCTATCGTCACCGCAAAGGTTGCTCCTGCAAGCTCTTTTGCAGTTGCACTGTCCACCTTGTATATCGCACCGGCATATGTATAGACCTTCGCAGTATCTTCCGGAGTAAACTGATTCGAATACTGGATACGGGACGTATTCGGGTTGCCCTCGAGCGCCACCACCGCATTTTCATTGAGCGTGGCGGAATACTTTACAGTTATCACTTTCCCGTCGCCAAGTCCGGCAATGAAAGCCGCTTTGAGTTCTACCTCAAAAGTGCAGTCATCTGTCAGCCCGGAAGTCTTGACAGTATAGTTAGCAGCTGCAACCGTTTCCTGCGCATCGCCTTCTCCGGTATTGGTCTGGACCGTAAAGCTGTTTGCGTTCAGAGTAAGACCGGCGCTCATCTTATCATGCACGGTGATAGTGGTGTCGGTTCCGGTGCCGTCTGTTACTTCTATCTTGAAATAGACGGTGTCACCGATGCTTGCGGAAACAGAATCTCCGTATGTGCCATCAGCTGCATTGCTGACACTTTTGTCCTGTGTGGGAAGATTGTTCTTTTCGCGGATCGTCGCAATATTCTCTGTGGTATCCAGTGAACAGAGCGCACCTACCGTAGTATCCACGAAGTAGTAACCCGCTCCGGAATTGCCGACATTGAGGATTATTTTACCGGTGGTATAGTATGTGGGACCTTCATCAGGATGGGGAGTTGTACTGCCTGACACGAAGGTAGTATCGCTCGCGGTTACAGAAGCCGCTGATGTTTTACCGCTTTTGCTGCTGTTGAGCAGCACAGCGAAAGCAGCAGCATTAAAACCATTTGTACCTGTTACGGCTTCAACATTCCACTCATTTTCCACCGTGTTCTTGGTGAACTTAAGGCCGTTTGCTGTAAAATAAGTCCCCACGGCCACAGTTCCCGGAACCTGAGATGTGCCGTTTTCAGATGTAACTACAGACCACCATGCGTTCGTACTGCTGTTGATCGTATATGCATACGCCGTATGCGCATGGCTCCCGTCAGCCTCTCCCGGAATATCTGTTTCCGGAGACACGGTCGGTGTCGGAGAAACGGCATTCGCATATTTCACATCGAAGATCTTATATGCGGTATAAGTCTCACCCTTCACCGCATTGTCGATTATTATCTGGTAATCCGTATCTGCTGCAAGGGCGGAGAAGCTCATCACAGCCGTCATCATAACGGTTATAAGGAGCACTGCCAAAATTATTCTGATATGTTTCATCGGGTTATCTCCCTTCATAATATACGTTATTTACGTTCATGATCAGGCGGAGAAACAGGCGTTTTCTATTCATTCTGCTTTCGGCCCCGCCTTTTTCTTCTCCTAAACTCCGTACTGAGCATCAGTGCGGAACCGGCTGCAAGCACAGCTCCACCGAACGTAAAGGCAAGCGTTCCCTTTCCACCGGTAACAGGGAGTTCCCGACCAAGCGAATTTAGTACAGTGATCTCCCAGACCTCAATTCCTCCCTCTGTCTTCTTTACAGGAGTTAGAGTTTTATTGCCTATCTTTGCCGTTATTTTCGTCGAACCATCATCTTGAACCGCAGAAGTGATCACCACCGGACCGGGCAAGGTATAATACCCATCCCATGTCGAAGTTTCAAAAAGATAATATGAGGTATTATCTTCTACCGCCGGAAGGATCAATATGCCAAGATCATCTCCGGTATCGCCTGTATCCCCTTCGAAAATCGGCGTTTCTCCTTCTATCGGATTACCATCTCCATCGATCTGCGATCCTTTATACAGCACAAAATGCACACCTGACATCAGTTCGTCTGTATCCTCAGATTTTTTGATGATCTTGACGGATTCTCTGGGAACATTCTTTACTGTTATCCTCATTACCTGAGTGCCTTCAACGCTTGTTATGTCGGCAATTTCTTCAGAGATCGTATCGCTTATAACCCAGCTGCTGGTCCCTCCGTCAATGACCTTCTTCGCGCTGCCAATGGAAATCTCCCCGGTTTCAGAAATTCTGATCCTGATATAAACCCCAAGCGGCTGGTATGCCGCAGGCGTTTCATATTCACGGAGATAATAGATTCCCGGAATCAGCCCATCCGGATGCTCTTCACTCCTCATGACGATTTTCGGAATGACACCGTTCGCATCCGTTACCAGTATCGTCTGACCGCCATCGAACTCAACCGGCTCATACTGCGGCATCTCAGCCCCAGTGTTTGAATCAATCGTTGATCCGTAGAGTTCGAACTTAACGCCTTCCATCGGTGAATTCGAATAAGCGTCGATCTTTACCGCCTGAAGAGTGAATCCTTTATTCTTAATAGTGATAACCGGTTCATTATCATCATCTCGCGTTATGGTATAGTAACCACCTACAGGAGATTCCGAAGAAAATTGGTCTGCAGGATCATGGTCCGGATCGGCTGACGGGCTGGGATTGATATATACATCTTCAGTTCCGTCCTCGTGGCGTATGACCCTGATAGACAGCTTGGTTATCAAGGAACGGTATCCGTATGGCGTCCCGACTTCTTCCAAAACGTATGTCGGGGCATTATCCAATGATGTACCCGAATCCAGATACGCAGCCATCACCAGGCCATCTTCGCCTGATGCTCCCGAGACGAAAGTCTTATTCGAGCTGAGAATCTTAGACATCTTAAAGGTAGCACCGTTCAGAAGATTGCCATCCATGTCCGTCTTTATGATCTTTATACCCGGCCGGGAATCGGTTACACCGTCGGTCCTTGTTCTGGCCTCTGAGAGGTCCTCTTCCGGCCGCTGATACGTTACAGTATATTCAAAAGTATCTGAATAGCCTGATATTCCGGGCGTACCAGCACCAACAGGGATCTTTTCTCCTGCTTCTTTAGGCTCGATAGAGGTATATCCGGTCACAGCACCGGTCTCTTCATTTATCTGTATGCTACCTCCCTCCGGCACTTTCAGTTCCACTTCAAATACAACATAGTCATTAAGCGTCTTGCCCGCTTCCAATGTCTTGAAGAACCAGTTGCGCGACGTACTGTCACCATGAAGCACTCTTAACGTGTCCTCAAGCAGGCGGTAATTCTCATTTCCTATTTCAACGCTCCCCTGCTCGTCACGAAGGTATATCGCGAAGAAAATGTTGTCGTGGGACTGCATGAAAGCAGCGTCAGACCAGGTCTTTTCCACAGTAACGCCGTAGCCGTTCCGGTTATGGACGGAAACCGTCTGGTCGGGAACGTTTCTGTCCATTAATCCTTCGTTTGTGCTGGCTCCGGTATTTCCGTCAGCATACGGTCCGTCCGTAATCGTATAACCGAGCAGCTCATAACCGGCAGGCATCATATCAGACCGTTCTTCCACCATAAAGGGTGTGTCATAG
>CACYDX010000062.1 GCA_902773255.1 Oscillospiraceae bacterium | reverse complement strand
TATATCTCAGTTTATGCTATAATCTTTTTATAATCAAAACACTATAACAGCTCAAAAAGGAGGTCTTTTTTTTGGCTGAAAAAGTATTCAGATCCATGGACGGAAACGAGGCTGCATCGTATATCTCGTATGCTTTCACCGAGGTTGCGACGATATATCCAATAACTCCGTCGAGCCCTATGGCGGCGCATGTTGACGAGTGGTCCGCACACGGGATGAAAAACATCTTCGGCAGCCGCGTGAAGCTGATGGAGATGCAGGCAGAGGCAGGCGCGTGCGGTGCGCTGCAGGGCGCCTGTGAAGCAGGTTCTCTCGGCACCACCTACACCTCTTCCCAGGGCCTCATGCTGATGATCCCGCCTATGTACCGCATTGCGGGACTGCAGCTGCCGGCCGTGATGCATGTTGCCGCAAGGACCGTGGCATCTATCTCCGTTTCCATTTTCGGCGATCATCAGGATGTTATGGCATGCCGTCAGACAGGATGGGCACAGCTCGCATCATCCAGTGTTCAGGAATGCATGGACATGGGCGCCGTGGCGCATCTGAGCGCCATCAAGGGCCACGTCCCTGTGCAGCATTTCTTTGACGGCTTCCGCACCTCACACGAGATTCAGAAGATCGAGGTGCTTGATTTCGATGATATGGCAAAGCTCGTGGATTACGGTGAGCTGAAGAAATTCAGAGACAGAGCACTCAATCCCGAACATCCCACTATCCGCAACACCGGCGAGAACGACGACATTTTCTTCCAGCACAGAGAAGCCTGCAACCCGGTATACGACGCATTCCCCGGAATCGTTGAGGAGTATATGAAGAAGATCTCCGAGATAACCGGAAGAGACTACAGGCTGTTCAACTATTACGGTGCGCCGGATGCGGAACGCGTGATCATCGCGATGGGCTCCGTATGCGACGCAGCGCGTGAGGTGGTGGAATACCTGACCGAACGGGGTGAGAAAGTCGGCCTGATACAGGTGCATCTCTACCGCCCGTTCTCGATGAAGCACTTCCTCGAAGCAATACCTGAAAGCTGCAAAGTGCTTACGGCTCTCGACCGCACAAAGGAACCGGGCGCACTTGGCGAACCGCTGTTCGAAGACGTGAGTTCCGCACTGCTCGAAAGCGGCAGGAAAATAAAACTGCTCGGAGGTCGCTACGGACTCAGTTCCAAGGATACCACGCCCGCCCAGATCAAGGCCGTATTCGACAACATGGCCGGTGAGCAGAAAAACCACTTCACAGTGGGCATCACCGATGATGTGACCTTCCGCTCGCTCCCGGTGGGCGAAAACATCGTCACCTCCGGAAAGAGCATCATCTCCTGCAAGTTCTGGGGTCTCGGATCTGACGGCACCGTCGGTGCGAACAAGAACTCCTGCAAAATAATCGGAGACAACACCGATCAGTACGTTCAGGCATACTTCCAGTATGACGCGAAAAAATCAGGCGGACTCACGAGGAGCCATCTGCGCTTCGGCCATGAACCGATACATTCCTCATACTATGTGACAATGGCTGATTTCGTAGCCTGCCATAAGCAGAGCTACATGCATAATTACGATATCGTAAGCGAGGTAAAACCCGGCGGCATTTTCCTGCTGAACACCCGCTGGAAGGGCGAACAGCTGGCTGAGAACCTCCCGAACCGCACAAAACGACTGCTGGCTGAGCGCAAGATTCAGTTTTATACGATAGACGCAACATCCATAGCCGAAGAGATAGGTCTGGGCAACCGCACCAGCACTGTTCTTCAGGCGGCTTTCTTCAAGCTCTCGGGCGTTCTGCCGATAAACGAGGCAGTTATGCATATGAAGGACGCCGTGGTAAAGACCTTCTCCCGCAAGGGCGAGAAGATCGTCAACATGAACCTTGCCGTCATAGACAGAGGTCTTGAGGATATCGTTAAGATAGAAGTTCCTGCTGAATGGGCTGAACTTAAGGATGAAAAGCTTTCAGTGGACAAAAAGCTGCCCGAATTCGTCCGTAATGTGCTTATTCCCATGAATAAAGCCGCAGGCGACAGCATACCCGTAAGTGTGTTCGCAGAGAACTCAGACGGCATCATGCCCGTAGGCACGGCACGCTTTGAAAAACGCGGCGTTGCTGACAATGTGCCTGTATGGGACGCTGATAAGTGCATAGGCTGCAACCGCTGCTCGCTCGTGTGTCCGCATGCGGCGATCAGGCCATTCCTCTTCACGGAGGAGGAAGCTGCCGCGGCTCCGGAGAGCTGCGTAACAAAGAAAGCAGTCGGCAAGGGTTTTGAAGGTTTACGCTACCGCATACAGGTGAACGTGCTCGACTGCCAGGGCTGCAGTTCCTGCGTGAACGTATGTCCGGCAAAGGATAAGGCTCTCAGCATGAAGCCTCTCGACGATGTTCTGGCTGAGCAGAAGAACTGGGATCACTGTCTGACGCTGAGTGAGAAAGAAAACCCGATGAGCAGATTCTCCGCAAAAGGCAGCCAGTATGAAAAACCGCTCTATGAGTTTTCCGGCGCCTGCCCCGGCTGCGGTGAGACTCCGTATATCAAGCTGCTCACCCAGCTTTTCGGTGACCGCATGTACGTTGCCAATGCGACCGGATGCTCACAGGCATACGGATTCTACACTCCGACCTACCCCATGACGGTCAACAGCCGCGGATTCGGCCCGGCATTCTCCAACTCCCTGTTTGAAAACAATGCGGAGTTTGCGCTCGGCATAAGCCTCTCCGCAGAGCAGCTGCGCGATCAGAGCAAGAGTTGCGCCGAGAGGATAGCAGACGCTACGGCTGACGATAAGCTGAAGGCCGCACTCGAAGCCTGGCTCAAGGACGGAGACGACACAGATAAGACCGCAGCGCTTTCGGATGCAGTGCGCGAGGCGCTCGCTGCCACGAAGGAAGAGAGCGATGATATAAACTATCTGCGTGATCACGAGGATACGCTGACAAAGAAGAGCATCTGGATGTTCGGCGGCGACGGCTGGGCCTACGACATTGGCTACGGCGGACTCGACCATGTCCTGGCATCCGGTCTGGACCTTAATGTTCTGGTCGTGGACAATGAACTTTACGCCAACACCGGCGGTCAGGCCTCCAAG
>CACYDX010000061.1 GCA_902773255.1 Oscillospiraceae bacterium | reverse complement strand
CCCGAAGTAGATATCATCTTGAATCTTACTGTCCCGGCAGTCCACTATGAACTGAACAAGGCTATACTCAATGCCGGAAAGCATCTATACTGCGAAAAGCCGCTCGCTGTCACTGTGGAGCAGGCAAATGAGATAGTCGCTCTCGGTCATAAGCTTGGCCTGCGCGTGAGCGATGCACCTGACACCTTCCTCGGGCCCGGGATACAGACTGTACGCAAGCTCTTGGACGACGGCGTGATCGGAGATGTCACAGGGTTCACAGCGAACCTTTTCACTCACGGACATGAACTGTGGCACCCGTCACCCATGTTCTATTACGAAGAGGGCGGCGGCCCGATGAGAGATATGGGCCCGTATTACCTGACTGCTCTCATTTCTCTGCTCGGCCCTGTGGAAGACGTTGCCTGTTTTGCTTCCAAGACCTTCAGAAAACGTGATATCAAGGGCACGATAATAGATTCCGATGTATATACACAGTATAATTCTCTGCTCAGAATGAAATCCGGTGTGTACGGTAATGTAAACATGAGCTGGGAGATCTGGAACTCAAACCTAAACGGCCTTGAGATCTACGGGACAGACGGCATGATCACAGTTCCGGATCCCAATGCCACTACCGGCCCCGTGTTCGTATACCATGGAGATAAGTATACAGAGCTTATCAGCGCCATTCCCAGAGATGAGATCGTGGCGCGACTTATGTTCGGCAGGACTCCCGAGGCGCAGAGCTGCTATGAGGAAGTGCCGCTGGCTTACCGTGGCGGCAAAAACATGAGAGGTATTGCAACTGTGGAAATGGCAATGGCAATAGCTGAAGGCCGTCCGCAGCGTGCAAGCGGGGAAATGGCGGCTCACATAGTCGATATACTCGACTCCATGGAGCGCTCTCAGGAGACCGGACAGATAGTTAAGCTGAGTACGACCTTTGACAGGCCGGAGGCCTTCTATCCTGTTGCGGAAGGTGTCTGGCTCGGAGATCTCGGTACCGAATCCAGCTTTGTCTGATCATAGACAGATAATTAAAGAACCGGCCCTTTTGGGCCGGTTCTTTAATTATCTGTCTGTTCCTCTGCGGAAGGTGAATTCGTCTGCCTGTCCTGCCACGTGAGATGATATCTCATCTGCTGTTTCAGCAGTGCATAGCGTTCTGTTATCGAGCCGTCGTTATTATATCGCCAGTTTCCGGAATTTGCGGAATGCCCGCCGGCTGTGCTCACAAAGCAGTCGGGAAGGTGTTCCTGGAGCTTTTTCGCATCATCTCTCGATAGATGGTCAAAGCTTCGCTGACAGAGTCTGACGATTTTTAGATTTTCAAGATTGTACAGAGGCGTCAGATCTCGAAGGTTTTTATTATCCCCAAGGTTAAGGTACTCAAGTTTCTTCAGTCCTGAAAGACAGCTTATATCTCCTACGTTTGTCGAAAAGCATTCAAGGAATTCGATATCAGGACAGTTTGCGAGAGGCGTGATGTCAGATATCTTCGTTATGGAGAGAATAACGGTCGTAAGTTTCGGGAAGTACTTTACAAATTCTATGTTGGTTATCGCTCTGTTATGGCCTACGTCAAGATACAGCACATCCGGAAAGTATTTCAGAAGGTGGGCATTGCTGTCGCGTATCAAGGGAGAATTCATCAGAGTTGTGTCAGTCATGAAGTTGTATCCTGCGAAAAGAACGCTCCAGACGATGTTTTTATCGGGAAAGGATTCCTTCAACGCCAGCATGCTCTCATAGTCCTTTATCTCGCAGCGTTCAAGACGAAGGAGTTTTAGCGAACGCAGATAGGGGAGAGCAGCCCTGAAAACCGGGATTCCATTATCGCCGATCTTAACTCTTGTGTACCTCAGCTCTTCAGTTTCCCAGTCAGCAGTCTGACCGTAAAGTTTAAAACGGCAGTTTATCTCGGCATCTGGTACAGCCTCTGCGATGGTGTCAATGCTTTCAAAACCGATTTCTGTGATCCCATCACCGGAGCAGAGCTGAACTATATTGAGCGAAAAGAGTTTTTCAATACCCGCAACTGCTTCCGGAACTTTATCCTCTGTAAGATCTGAAAGATCGATTACTTCGGCTGTATTTGGATACTCAGTGCCCAAAATCGTGACAGACCAGTTGATCTCAACACTCGGAAATGATGAAACAAGCATCCGGAGTTCATCGGTTGTAGCACATGTGTTTCCCAGAGTAATAGTCTTGAGATCTTTAAAAGCTGAAGCTGCAGAGCACAGCTCCCCGATGTTTACGTCCTGATTTGAAAAGTCTAAAGATGTATCGGTTTCAAGGAAACAGTACGGCCCTATATGTATCTCCGCCGGAGGTGTTTCAGTCGGTTCAGGTACGGCCGTTTCCGCTTCGGTGGTAGGTTCGGGCTCTGTCACCACAGCCGGGCTTCCATCAGTGCAGCCGGTGAAAAACAACACAACTGCGACAAAGATTATCAGGACAAAAAAGGCTTTCATATTCTGCAGAAGTGACATTGAATGATACTCCTTGATGAACGCCGGCCCGTTTTCGGACCGGCGTTATTATTCAGTCGGCTGGTTCAGACCTTTTTCCATTTGACCCCGTGCGGTATATCCGTCAATTCTATACCTGCTTCTTTGAGTTCATTGCGAATAGCGTCGGCGGTTGCAAAGTCCTTTGCCTTTTTGGCGTTCTGGCGATCCCGGATCTTGGCTTCAATTTGAGGATCCATTGTGCCGTCTTCAGATATAATTGTGAATTCACCGGCTACGGCAGCCTGTTTCTTATCATTTTCTCTCTTGGCTTCGGCCTTTTTTATGAGGTCAAGTCCCAGGACAGAGTCGAAATCGGCTATTGCCTTCAGTTTGGTGTCATCGTTTGTATCATATTTGAGCACATCATACAGAGCGGTGACTGCAAGGGAAGTATTAAGGTCGTTTCCGAGAGCATTGTCAAAACGCAGTCTGAGAGCGCTGATGGCTTCTTCATCTATAGGTTCATTCTTTGGTATAAGCGAGGCTACGCGACCTATCAGCTTGCCGTAGGTCTTCATGGCATTGTCAAGATTTTCCCAGTTGAATACAAGAGACTTGCGGTAATGGCTTTGCAGGCAGAAAAGTCTGTAGGCGAGAGGATCATAACCTTTTTCCACAAGAAGAGAGACAGTGAGAAACTCACCGCTGGACTTGCTCATTTTACCGTCATTGGTATTAAGATGATAAACGTGCATCCAGTAATTGCACCATTTATGACCGAGATAGGATTCACTCTGAGCTATTTCGTTTGTGTGATGGGGGAAGGCATTGTCGATACCGCCGCAGTGGATGTCAAGATCATCTCCGAGGTGCTTCATAGAAATGCCGGAACACTCTATATGCCAGCCAGGATAGCCGGTTCCCCATGGAGATTCCCATTTTAAGGCCTGATCTTCGAACTTTGATTTGGTGAACCAGAGCACGAAGTCATTTTTATTTCGTTTGTTGGTATCTTCCTCTACTCCTTCACGAACACCTACCGCAAGATCGTCCTCGTTGAAATCGTTAAAAATATAGTAGCGTTCAAGCTTTGAAGTATCAAAGTAAACATTGCCGCCTGCAAAATAGGCATATCCGGTATCCATCAGCTTGGTGATGATTTTGATGTAATCATCAATGCAGTTGGTGGCCGGCTCGACAACATCAGGTGTTTTTATGTTCAGTTTAGCACAGTCGGAAAAGAATGCGTCAGTGTAAAACCTTGCGATCTCCATAACGCTTTTGTGCTCTCTTTTTGCACCTTTGAGCATCTTGTCCTCGCCTTCATCTGCATCGCTGGTCAGATGACCGACATCGGTGATGTTCATGACACGCTTAACATTATATCCGGAAAAGCGAAGATATTTCTCAAGAACGTCCTCCATGATATAAGAGCGGAGATTGCCGATATGCGCAAAATGATATACGGTGGGGCCGCAGGTGTACATTTTAAGTATGTCGGGATGATTAGGGACGAATTCCTCTATTTTTCTTGAAGCTGAGTTATAGATCTTCATAATGGAACCTTCTTTTTATATTAATCCTTCAAAATATCGATGTTTTTGATAAAATATTCGACTCCTGAATAGAGCGTTGTGACGAGTATTATTATACTTACCGTGATATTCACAGCTTTTGTTCCGGGGAATAGCATCAATGCTCCGAGGCCGACCATAGTACAGGCTGTCTTTATCTTGCCGGACCATGCTGCCGCAATAACACGGTTTTTTACTGCGGCCGTAAGTCTTAGCCCGGAAACGGCAAATTCCCTGAAAACTACTATGGCAACTATCCAGCCGGGCATCTGGCCCTTGTCGGCAAAGAAACACAGTGCCGCGACGACCAGCATTTTATCGGCAAGCGGGTCGGCGAACTTCCCGAAATCAGATGTCTGATTATAGTGTCTTGCGATAGATCCGTCAAGAAAATCGGAAAGGCATGCGATCACATAAACGATAAACGCTGCTGTGAGCAACTCCGAATATGCAAGGATCATGAATACGGGAACAAGCACTACTCTCAGCATGGTTATCTTATTGGCAGTTGTTTTCAGCATATCTGTTCTCCTGTCAGGCATCCGTCATCAGCTCCGGTGATCAGAACGTCAGCCATTTCTCCTTCATCACATCTTCCTTTGAAAAAGACAGCACCGTCTATATCAGGTGAATCGGCATATGATCTGCCGACATAGCATTCTGATTCTTCATCATAATAATCACATAGCACTTTTATGGTTTTTCCTGTGAATCCGCTGCAGAAATCGTCCATGATCGGTGCCTGGAGCTGCATGATCAGATCCGCGCGTCTTCTTGCTTCATCCTCATCCACATGTTCCATCTCTGCAGCTGGAGTACCTTCCTCCGGTGAGAAGGGGAAAACGCCCACACGTTCAATTCGGTATTCCCTGAGAAAAGCACACAGTTCCTCGAATTCCTTTTCACCTTCACCAGGCAATCCGGTTATAAGACTGGTCCTCAGAACAAGACCCGGAATACGGTTACGGAGTTTCGTGAAGAGAGTCCGGATATCTTTCCCTGTGCCGCGGCGGTTCATTTTTTTCAGGATTTGGTCGTTTATATGCTGAATAGGAATGTCCAGGTATTTAACGATCTTATCGTTCTCGGCTATCTCGTTTATGAGTTCATCGTCAAATGCCTCGGGATACAGGTAATGGAGTCTTATCCATTCTATACCATTGATCTTTGATAGCTCCCGGCAGAGCTTTGCAAGACTTCGTCTTGAATAAAGATCAGTGCCGTATCTGGTGATATCCTGCGCAATGACTATAAGCTCTTTAACTCCTGAAGAAGCCAGTTCTGCTGCTTCATCAACAATATCTTCCATTTTTCTCGAGCGGTATCTTCCTCTGATATAGGGGATGGCACAGAATGCACAGTAATTGTTGCAGCCCTCGGCTATCTTGAGATAGGCCCAGCCCGGGCCGGTTGTAACCACTCTGGGTATCTCGTCTATTTCAGCATTCTTATCGCGGAAAAGATCCAGTTTAGAGCCCTCGTATACTGCATCAGCTGCCTCAACGATATCAGAATAACTGCCTACACCCAGTACGGCATCTATTTCTGGAAGTTCATCAATAATGGAATCTTTATACCGTTCTGCCAAACAGCCCGTAACAATAATTGCTCCGAGCTTACCGGCCTTTTTGAGCTCTGCTGCTTCAAGAATTGTATCAATTGCTTCGGTTTTGGCATCATCGATGAAGCCGCATGTGTTGATGACCACAAGATCTGCTCCGTCTGGAGAGGGTACGAGCATATATCCTGCTTCATCGAGCAGGTATAGCATCTGCTCGCTGTTAATCAGGTTTTTTGCGCATCCGAGCGAAATAAGGGCAAATGTTTTTTTCATAGAATTATTTAAAGATTATAAGTCGGTATCATTTTCAAGTTCGTTTAATGCTGACCGGATCTCATCCCAGGAAAAACCCCGTCTGAACAGGGAATTGGATACCTTTCTTATATTCTCTTTTGAAAGATCCCCTTTCAGTTTCTTTTGCAGCAGATCTGAAAGCTTATCGCTGTTATCATCAGGTATCTCTTCAAAGGCTTTATCCCATAGATCTTTGGATATGCCTCTTCTGATAAACTCGGAACGGATCCTGCCTGCTCCATAGCCTTTAGCTGTGTAGTGCCTGACAAGCAGTCTGGCATATTCCGCGTCATTCAGATAATGCATTTCAGACAACCATTTGCAGCAGTATGCAGCCACGGTGTCTTCATAGCCTTTTTCAATAAGCTTACGTCTGAGCTCCTTTTCGGACATCTGCCGTCTTGACAGTATTTCAAGCGCATGCTCTCTTGAGAGAGCACGCGCTGATTCAACTGAGAATTCTTCAATAGTCTTTTCACTCAGATCACGGCCTTCGAAAAGCCGGAACTGCGCAATGACATTAGCGGTGGTTTTTATGTCATGTTCACTGATGCTTACAATGAATCTTTCGGAGGAAAGTTTCCTGATCGCAGTAACGGTCATTCTTCAAAATCGCTTGCGCTGATGTCCACAGGCTTGGCGGCAGGCTGAGCTGCAGCCGCTTTTCTGCCTCTTGGCGTCAGCTTGTCAGCATTCTCACGGACCTGCTTTTCGATCTCTTCACATACATCCGGATTGTTTTTCAGGTATTCCTTCACATTGTCACGGCCCTGGAAACGTTGCCCGTTGACCGTGAACCATGCTCCGCCCTTTTCAATTATTTCAAGCTTTACAGCCATATCTATGATCTCACCTATGCGGGAGATACCTTCTCCGTATATGATATCAAACTCAGCCTCTTTAAACGGAGGGGCGACCTTGTTTTTAACGACCTTTACTCTGGTGCGGCTTCCGAGGATCTCACCATTGACTTTGATCGTCTCTACACGGCGCACGTCAAGTCTTACAGAAGCATAGTACTTAAGCGCCAGACCGCCTGGTGTGGTCTCGGGATTACCATACATGACGCCTATCTTCTGACGCAGCTGATTGATGAAGATCACAGTACAGTTGTTTTTCGAGATGGCGCCGGCGAGTCTTCGCATTGCCTGAGACATCAGTCTTGCCAGAGCACCGACTACTGTATCACCTACGTCTCCTTCAAGTTCGGAACGCGGTATGAGTGCAGCAACGGAGTCTACTACCACAACGTCAACTGCACCGGAGCGGACAAGTGACTCTGCAATATCGAGAGCCTGTTCGCCGGTGTCTGGCTGAGAGATAAGCAGGTCATCAATGTCTACACCGAGCGCCTGGGCATAGGCCGGCTCCAGAGCGTGTTCAACATCGATATATGCTGCAACGCCTCCGTTTTTCTGGGACGATGCAACTACATGGAGCGCCAGAGTTGTTTTGCCCGATGCCTCAGGTCCGTAGATCTCAACAATGCGCCCTCTGGGCACACCGCCAACGCCAAGTGCAAGATCAAGATTCAGGGAACCGGTTGAAAGTGCATCCACATTTACCTGAATGTCTTCACCCAGACGCATGATCGTCCCTTTGCCGTAGTCCTTTTCAATCCTGGCTATGGCAGCCTGAAGAGCTTTTTTCTTGTCTGATTCATCTGCCGGTGTTGCCGATACGGTGACTTTTTTCTTTTCTGCCATGTTCTTTATCTCCTTTTAAATTATTGACAGATTTATTCATGTCAGTAGCGTCCGATCACTACACGGTCCGTGCCGAGAGTGTCCTTGCGGTAACTGACTGACCTGAAGCCCGCGGATAGAAGCATCTCTCCTACGGCCTCTGCCTGACCTTCGCCGACCTCAAACAGGATACAACCGTCCTCTTTGAGAATGGTTTTCCAATACTTGATGATTCCACGATAAAACTTTAGCCCGTCATCCCCGCCGTCAAGAGCCCAGATAGGTTCGTAATCCCTGACGGAACTGTCAAGTCCGGTAATTTCTGAACTGGCTATGTATGGCGGATTGGAAATAATCATATCAAAGGCCCCGATGCCCGCAGGAGGCTTCGCAATGGCATCCGCCTGCATGCATATAGCCCGCGAACTGAGCCTGTTCAGCGCTATGTTTTTCCTGCACACTTCAAGAGCGGCATGGCTGATGTCTACGGCTATGATCCTCGAAGCTGGCAGCTCATGTGCAACAGCGCAGGTGATGCAGCCGCTTCCGCAGCACAGATCCAGTATTCTGGCACCCATTTTAAAGCCCGTGAGAAGATCGATCGCGGCTTCAACGAGTATCTCCGTATCCGCTCTTGGGATCAGAACATCATTGGTAACATAGAGAGGAAGACCGTAAAACTCCCATTCACCGAGTATATATGCAATAGGCTCACCGGCAATGCGTCTTTTGGCGCTTTCAACGGCTTTGCTTTCAATTTCGGGACTGGTGTATAGTCTCAGATCTCTCAGAAACTCCTGAGAGTTCTTTCCTGATACACTTGATACTATGAGACGGGCTTCCTGAGAATAGCTTTCTATACCCGCATCTCGGAGCATATTTCTTATTTCAATGTAAATGTCATTGTAGGTTTTCATGTGGTTTGTTATCCGCCCCAGATATCGGAGCCTTCTTCCTCTGGAATCACCAGTTCAAGTGCCCTTATGGCGCATTCGATCATTGAATCATCCGGCTCGTTAGTGGTTATCCGCTGGAGCCATTTTCCCGGAGCGGAAAGGATTGAGGATATTATGTTGTCATGTTTCCCGCACCAGCGGTTTATTTCGTAGGATATGCCCACGACTGCAGGCAGCAGAATAAGATGACAGAGCATTCTTAGAAAACTGTTATCAACGTGAACAAATGAATTCACCAGAATGCTGACGACAACGACCACCAGCAGGAAGCTGGTGCCGCATCTTGGATGGAAACGGGACTCTTTCCTCACGTTTTCAACTGTCAGGGGAAGACGGTGCTCGTAACAGAATATGGTTTTATGCTCCGCACCGTGATAGGAGAACACGCGTTTTATGTCCTTCACCTGTGAACTGAGTTTCATATAGGCGAGCAGAATAAATATTTTCAGAGCACCTTCACAAAGGTTCCTTGCAATATAGTTTCCCTTAAAAACTGGGATAAGACCGACGAGAAATGTCGGCAGAAAAATAAAAAGGAAAAGCGCAAGGGCTGTGCCGATCACTACCGCAGAGCTGATCATAAGCTTTTGCGCTTTGTCCTCCGGGAAGTGTTCTTCAATCCATTTGTCAAGTTTATCAGGTTCACCCTGTTCCTCGGGAGGAATGAGTCCGGCAGAATATGTCAGTGCCTGCATTCCCTTGATCAGGGAGTCGAGAAAAGTGGCGCAGCCTCTGATAAAAGGCCATCCCAAAACAGGGTATCTGTCTTTTATGAATTTTAAATCTTCGATTTTTTCAACCAGTCCGTCCGCTGTGCGGCAAACAATTGCCTGGGTCTTCGGCCCGCGCATGAGTATTCCCTCAATTAGGGCCTGGCCTCCTATGGAGGTTCGGAACTGGCATGAGTTTCTGTCCGGCATATAATAGTTTTAAACCTTTCGGCTGAAAAGAGCTATGTCAATTAATATGTGGATCATACAGAGGATTTGAGAGGAAGGGTGACTTCCGCACGGCAGCCGCCGCCTTCGGCATTTGTAATATCGAGTTTTCCGTTATGTCTTGTAACGATCTCATCGCAAACAGAAAGTCCGATCCCTGTGCCTCTGGCTTTAGAACTCCCCTTATAGAATTTCTCCTTTACATGAGGAAGCTCATCTTCCGGGATGCCTTTGCCGTAATCGCGAAATACTATATGTACCCCGTCATCTTCAAGCGTCAGGCTGATATCTATCTTTTTGCCCTCACCGCCATGTGTTGCAGCATTATCGAGCAGGTTAAGGAACACCTGCTTGAGACGTTCATCATCTCCGGGGATGAGGGGAATATCAGTTTCAGGCTCTTTGTAATTCACTGTAATACCGGCCTGCTTCATCAGTTCACCATATGTAAAGATCGCATCCTCGAGATTTGCAGCTATGTCGATCTGTTCGATCCTCAGGTTGAAACGGCCGTCCTGGATACGCGTGAATTCAAGCAATTCGGCAACCATGTTTGTCAGCCGTTCAGCTTCCTTTGAAATAATATGAAGGCCTTTCAATGAGTCTCCCTGTACGGCAGGATCGAAAGCTATCGTCTCGCTCCAGCCGGTTATGGCGGTTAGGGGAGTTCGCAGTTCATGAGAGACCTGAGAAATGAAATCGGTCCTGTATTTTTCGCCTATACCGATTTTTTTTGACATATCGTTGATCTCATCCGTCAGCGCGCTTATTTCATCATGACTATTCGTCTCAAGCTGGATACCGTAGCTGCCGGAGGCGATCCTTTTGGAAAAAGCGGTCAGCTCATTTATTGGATCTATGACCTTTCTCCAAAACCAGATATTAAGGAATATAAGAAAAATACATATGATCGAGATGATGACGATTGAAAGCAGAAGATGAGCTCTCGTCACACACCAGACCGCAACAAGAAGAAGCAGTATTGCTGAAAGGGCTGATATGAGCAGTTGCAATTTTAGACTCTTAAGCATTTACTGTAGATTTCTCCGATCAGAGTTGATTATCAAATAATATGGGTTTGCTCAGTATCCCCACTTATATCCGTATCCCCAGACTGTTGTAAGATAAGTCGGCTCTGCAGTGTCATCCTCTATTTTTGTACGGAGTCTTCTGATGTTCACGTCGACGGTTTTCGGTTCACCGGAGAAATCCTCTCCCCATACGGCGAGAAGAATATCATCACGGGACATAGCTCTGCCCGGATTTTCCATGAACAGCTTCATCAGAAGATATTCGATCTGAGTAAGCTTAAGCCGCTCTCCGTTCTTTTCGAGAGTGCGGTTTCGCGTATTGAGAAGGAACGGGCCGCTTTGAATCTCATAGCTGCTGTCCTCTTCATCAATACCCAGGCGGCGGATGAGTGCATCCACACGGGCGGTCAGCTCAGCAGGGGAGAAAGGCTTTGTAACATAGTCGTCGGCACCGGTCATAAGTCCGGTCACCTTGTCTATTTCCTGACTCTTTGCGGTGAGCATTATTATACCCATTTTTGAACCGGAGGCCCTTATCTTGCGGCATACCTCGAATCCGTCTATATCCGGAAGCATAACATCGAGAAGTGCAAGACATATATCAGGGTTGACCTTGAGCTTTTCGAGTGCTGCGGCACCGGTATCTGCCTCGATAGGTTCATAGCCGCTCCTTCTCAGGTTGATGACTACGAAACTGCGGATATTGGCTTCGTCTTCAAGTACAAGAATCTTCTTCATATATTTCTCCTCACTTTCCTGTTTAAAGAGGTTGCTGATTACAAATCAGTTTACATAATATTCCCATAATATGACAAGTTATTATAGCATATATTTCAAAAAATGAAAAGATGTTTCTTATAAATAGATATTGTAAATAGATATAATATATAAAAGTACCTTTAAGATTGATAATTCCGATTCAAACTGTTATCATATGCAGCATGAATAATAAAAACCCTTTAAAGGAGAGATGATCTGTGAATGTTACTGAAAGATTTCTCAGATATGTAAAAGTGAATACGGCTTGTGCAGAGGATATGGATTCTGTCCCGTCCACAGAGTGCCAGTTTGATTTGAGCAGATTGCTTGCGGAGGAACTTGAGGATATAGGTATGAAGAACGTGTATGTTGATGAACATGCCTACGTATATGCCGATCTTGATGCGACTCCGGGGCATGAAAATGCTCCGGCCATCGCATTGAACGCACATCTGGATACAATTCCTGATTTCCCGGGAGAAGGTGTTGTCCCGCAGGTGATCAATGATTATGACGGCGGCGATGTTGCCCTTGGAAATACCAAAAGGATCCTTTCTCCGGAAGATTTTCCCCATCTCAAAGGATTCGTTGGGAAAACCCTTATAACCACCGATGGGACTACTGTGCTCGGCGCTGACGACAAAGCGGGAGTAGCGGAGATAATGCAGGCCTGCGAGGAAGTCATCACAGAAGAGATACCTCATGGCCGTATAGCAGTTTGCTTCAGTCCGGATGAAGAGATCGGTCATGGAGCTGCGCTGATGGATCTTGAGAGAGTATCGGCTGATTTCGGTTATACAGTAGACGGCGGCGCACCCGGAGAGCTTAATTTTGAAACCTTTAATGCGGCGGCGGCAAAAATTGAAGTCAACGGGTTCAATATCCATCCCGGCTCAGCAAAAGGCAAGATGGTAAATGCAAATACAGTT
>CACYDX010000060.1 GCA_902773255.1 Oscillospiraceae bacterium | reverse complement strand
CTGACCAGCGAGCAGTTCGGTGACGCCGAGCTTGAGTACACCGAAAACTTTGAGCAGTTCAGAGAGGACCAGCTTGCCGATGCGGGCAAGCGCGAGAGGTATGAGCTTTTGAAAAAACTCCTGAGGGAATATCAGGAGACCAAATAAAAAAACAATAAGGAGGATCCCCGTATGTTCGTATTTTGGGGCGACGGTTCACAGGCGGCGATGAGCCTTGTGGACAGCATCCGTGTCAGAAGCACGGAGAATTTCAACTGGACGTTCATCTTCATCCTCGCGGTCGTTTTCTATGTATACTGGTCCGAGATCAACAAGAAGAACACCGAGGTGGTATGCGCGGGTCTTGCGCTCTACGGGGTGCACTGGCTTTATGAGATATGCAATGCAATTATAGGCCGTGTTTTCGGATACCCGCTCTGGTCGGTCTCAAATGAATCCACCACGTTCATCCTTCTGATAGGTGTCTGCTGGGAGCTGTCGATGATGTTCTCCATCGCGGGCATGATCTCTTTCAAGATGCTCCCGCAGGACAGGACCAAGCGCTATTTTGCCAGAGACGGGAAAAAGGGCGTCAGCTGCAAGCTGGTCGGAGCCATAGAGATGGCGCTGCTGTTTGCGCTGTTCGAGTCTTTCCTCGCGGGCACCAGCAACCATTCCTTCATCTGGGTGTATAAATGGTGGGGCGTGCTTCCTGTGTTCATTACCACTTATATCCCGTTCTTCCTCGCCAGCAACTATGTTCCTGACATGGAGCCTAAGAAGAGAAGGACTTTCCTCATCACCGTGTGGGGCCTTGTGGCGCTGCTTCTGATCATCCTGATCCCGGCGGGTGTTATCTGATAAACATTGACGGGAGAACAGAGACTGATCATGATCGAAAAAGCGTATTACCGTTCATTTCAGGCGGTTTTCAATATAGGGGCCCGCTGCCTTTACTGGCGCAGACCCGTTGAAGTCTCAGGTGCCGGCAGTTCTGAAAAGATCCCCGAACTGCTGAAAAAGGAGAATGTGAAAAAGGCAATGATCGTCACCGGGCCGAGCATCGGAAAGAAGCTCGCGCCACGTGTGACGGATGCGCTCGATGCAGCCGGGATCCCATTCGCAATGTTTGCGGAGGTGGAGGCGAATCCCTCCGTCAATACTGTGGAGAAGATCCGGGAGATGTACCTTGAAAACGGCTGCGACGGGATCATCGCCATCGGAGGCGGCTCTCCCATGGACGCCGCTAAGGCGGCAGCCGCACGGGTGGTCAGACCGAATAAGTCACTTGACCGGATGGCCGGACTGCTGAAAGTGGGAAAGAAGCTTCCACCCTTTATAGCAGTGCCAACCACGGCCGGCACCGGGTCCGAGACGACCATCGCCGCCGTCATAACCGACACCGCGACCCACCACAAATATGCTCTCATGGACCTGCACCTCGTGCCGAAATACGCGGTGCTCGATCCTGAGATGACCCGCGGCCTGCCTCCGAAGATCACCGCGACCACGGGCATGGATGCGCTGACCCACGCGGTGGAGGCCTATGTCTGCTGGACATACAATACGAAAGAGAGCCTGCGCTGCGCCGAGGAGGCCACTGTGGATATCTTCCGGTATCTGGAGAAGGCATACCGTGACGGCGACGATATGGAGGCCCGCACAAAGATGCTCATCGCGAGCAACAAAGCAGGCTTTGCCTTCACACGCGCGGGCGTCGGCAATGTGCACGCCATCGCGCATACCCTCGGAGGCCTGTACAACACGCCGCACGGTCTTGCCAATGCCGTGATCCTGCCAATCGTGATGGAAGATTACGGCGCTGCGGTATATCCGAGGCTTGCAAGGCTTGCAGAGCTGACGGGCACGGCTGTTTCGGGCACCGAAAAGGAGAAAGCCGAGGCCTTTATCCGTGAGATCCGCGCGATGAACGCTCGTATGGAAATACCCACGGGATTCGACTTCATTCAGGAGAAGGACATCCCGCAGATGATAACCTGGGCTTTGAAAGAAGCCAACCCCACCTATCCCGTTCCCGTCGTTTACGACAGGGCGCGCTGCGAAAAGGTCATCCGCCGGATCATTGCGGAGGCCTGAAGCAAAAAAATACGGACAGACGGCGGCGTATTACCGGAAACGCCGTTCAGACAAAAAAATAAAGAGAGGGGAAAAGAGATGGCACACAGACCGAACATACTCAGACTGGCGACCAAGATCAGTCTCGAGAGCCTGACCTATACAGGCATCACCTATAACGACCCTGAGTATAAGATCCTTGAGCCGATCGTGGACGACGACATGTGCGATATCATGATGCACATGCGTCTCGAGGCGAACCGCACCGTGGAGGAGATCGCGAAACGGGCGAAAAAAGATGTTGAGTTTGCTCAGACTCAGCTGGATAAACTCAAAACGGCAGGCGTGGTCCGCAGCCGCAAGGTGGAGGGGCAGCTCTGCTGGTATTACCCCATATGGGTGCCGGGCATCATGGAGGGCGTGCTCTCCAACCGCGAGCAGTGCGACCGCTACCCTGTGCTGGGCGAATGCTTCGAGGAGTATACCCGTGTGCGCGTGAGCATGCTGGCTCCGTTCATGGACGTGGGTATGAACCTCATGCGCGTTATCCCTGTGCAGAGCGCCATAGAGAACAACAGCCGCAAGGCCGACTATGATGAAGTGGCAAAGCTCATCGAGGACGCGTGGGCCGTATCCGTCGGCCCCTGTTCCTGCCGCCGTGCCCGCCGCCTGATGGGCGAGGGCTGCGGACATCTCGAAGAGGACATGTGCATGTACCTCAACGACAACGCCGTGAACTATTCGGAGACCGGCGCGCACAGGCTCATCAGCAAGGAGGAGGCCTTCGAGATCCTCAAACGCGCCGAGGACAACGGCCTTGTGCATGAGCTGAACGTGACTCCCGGCTACGATGACACCACGGCTATCTGCAACTGCTGCGGCTGCTCCTGCTTTGCGCTTAGGATCGCGGCCTATTTCCGCGCGCCTGACGCGATCAGGACGAACTATATCGCAAGGGTGGACAAAGATAAATGCGTTGCCTGCGGACAGTGCGTTGAAAACTGCCAGCTGAACGCGATCAAACTCGGCCAGAAACTCTGCGACAGGCCGGCCAATGAAGAGCGTCCGGCGGATACGCCGCGCAACACGCTTTGGAGCAGCAAGCGCTATGACCCGGACTACCGTGTTGACCGCACCGACGTAATGCCCGAGGGCACCGCGCCGTGCAAAGCGGCCTGCCCGGCGCATGTTCCGGTTCAGGGCTATATAAAGCTCGCCTCGGAGGGGCGCTATGACGAAGCGCTTGAGCTCATAAAGAAGGAGATACCCTTCCCGGCGGTATGCGGAAGGATATGCAACAAGAAATGCGAAGAGGCATGCACGCGCGGGAATATGGACGCGCCTGTGGCCATCGACGAGATCAAGAAGTTCATAGCGGAGCGTGAGCTCTCCGCGGAAACTCGCTATGTGCCCAAAATGATCAACCAGATCGGAAAGCCTTATCCGGAGAAGATAGCGGTCATCGGAGCGGGCCCTGCCGGCCTGAGCTGTGCCTATTATCTTGCGGTCAAGGGCTATCCCGTCACCGTCTTTGAAAAGGAGCAGGTCCTCGGCGGCATGCTTACGCTTGGTATACCCTCGTTCCGTCTTGAGAAGGACGTGATCAATTCCGAGATCGACGTCCTGCGCGAGCTCGGAGTGGAATTCAGGACCGGAGTTGAGGTCGGGAAAGACATCACGCTCGATGCGCTGAGGCAGGACGGTTATAAGGCCTTTTATCTTGCGATAGGCGCTTCATCCGGAGCAAAACTCGGCATACCGGGCGAGGAGCTCAAAGGCGTGAGCTCCGGTATCGATTTCCTACGCACGGTAAACAGCGGCGGGACCGTGGACCTAGGTGACAAAGTCGCTGTCATCGGCGGCGGCAACGTTGCCATGGACGTGGCCCGTGCGGCTGTCCGTATGGGAGCGGATGTGACGGTTTATTACAGACGCGGCGAGGAGGAGATGCCCGCAGACCGCGATGAGCTGGCCGAGGCCATGGAAGAGGGCGTGCAATTCAGATATCTGATGACACCGGCGGAGATAATAGGCGATGACAGAGTCAGCAAGCTGATGCTCGAAGTAATGGAGCCGGGCGGGAAGGACGCAAAAGGCCGCAGATCCGTAAAGGGAACAGGAAAGTATGAGATCGCGCCTGCGACCGCCGTGCTTGCTGCGACCGGTCAGAAGGTGGATCTCGGCGGACTGGATATCAAAGCCGGTGCGAAGGGCACCGTTGAGGCGGATCCAGTCACATGCCAGACTGCTGTCCCGGATGTGTTCGCGGGTGGCGACGCTGTCACCGGACCGCAGTTCGTGATCGATGCGATAGCCGCCGGCAAGGAGGCTGCAGTTTCCATCCATCGCTTTGTTCATGAGGGCCAGACTCTGGATCTCGGCCGCGACCGCCGCGATTACAGCGCTTTCGACAAGAGCACCGTCATCATCGGTGTGGGCGGCTTTGACAAGGCGCCGCGCCAGCGTCCCGCGGGAGCTGAGGGATCTGTGGCGAAAACGAGCTTCAACGATCTCAGAGGCACCTTCACCGAGGAGCAGATGAAGGCGGAATGCGCCAGATGTCTCGGCTGCGGCACCGCTGTCGTTGACAGCTTCATGTGCGTCGGCTGCGGCATATGCACCACCAAGTGCAGATTCGATGCGATACATCTCGAGAAGATCCACGATGCGGACAATCAGGAATACTTCCATACTCTCGGACGCATCGTCAAAAACGTGCCGAAGATAGGCGTGAATATGGTGAAAAAGCGCATCGGAAAGTACGGTGGAGGAAATGCATGAGATAGGCATCGTCCGCCAGCTCGTGAGGACGGTAACGGAATTCGCGGCGCAGAACGGCGTCGAAGAGATCTGTGAGGTCGTCGTAGACTGCGGCGAACTGTCTCTCGTGATCCCGGAATACGTCGAGGAACTTTATCCGGTGGCGGCGAAAGGCAGCATTCTTGAAAAAGCAAAGCTGACTGTCAACCTCGTGCCGGGGCTGGCTGAATGCGAAGAATGCGATGAGATCTTCAGCGTGATCGAGCACAAGGGCTATTGCCCGAACTGCGGAAGCTTCAACAAAACGGTGCTCAGCGGGGAT
>CACYDX010000059.1 GCA_902773255.1 Oscillospiraceae bacterium | reverse complement strand
TCAGAATCATAGCGAAGAGGTCCGGTACATGCCGGACATTTGACATTAGTTATCTGCGAAGCCAACACATACCCTCCTTATATGTGAGATATGCATAAGACACCCTGCTGTTACACAGGGGGTCTTATGCATTGTTTCATTTACCGCTCTGCTCAGACGATGTCTCCTGTATCAAAGGGATCACCGCACTCGGGACAAAACTTTGGGGGCTTGGTCGGATCTTCCGGTTCCCAGCCGCACTTATCACATTTGTAAACAGGGGCTCCTGCAGGCTTTTTTGCACCGCACTCGGAGCAGAATTTTCCTTTGTTGGAAGCGCCGCACGTCGGGCAGGTCCAGCTGTTGGGATCTGCAGGTTTCTTTGCTCCGCACTCGGGGCAGAACTTTCCCGTGGCCAAGGTGCCGCAGGCAGCGCATTTCCATGAGTCAGCCGCAGCTGCGGGCTTTGCCCCCGCTTTCTGGTTCGCGCTCATCTGGTAAAGTGAAGCTGCATCTACACCGCCGGCAGCACTCGCCATGCCCATGCCGATGAATCCTGTGGCTGCACCGGCGGAGTTGGAAGCGGCGTTCTGCATTGCGGTCGCCTGTGCGCCTGCAAGATGTGCAGCGGCCATCGCGGGATCTCTTAGAGCTGCGTTGCGCTGGAGCTCCTTGATCATGGCCTCGTCTTCCTCGCTTGCCTTAACGCTGCTAACGCCAAAGGACACTATCTCTATTCCTCTGAGATCACGCCACTTGGAGGAAAGCACATCATTAAGAGCGTCGGCCATCTCCATGGTGTGCGCCGGGAGAGATGAGTAGCGGATGCCCATATCACTTATCTTGGCAAATGCCGGCTGCAGGGCGGAGAGGACCTCGGTCTTGAGCTGGCTGTCTATTTTATCGCGGGTATAGTCGGAGTTTACGTTGCCGCAGATATTCGTATAGAACAGGATGGGGTTAACAAGCCTGTAGCTATACTCGCCGAAGCATCTTACGGAGATATCCATGTCGAGGCCGATATTTGCGTCCACGACGCGGAACGGAACCGGTGACGGTGTGCCATACTTGTTGCCGATGATCTCCTTGGTGTTGAAGTAGTATACTCTCTGATTCTTTGGAATCTCTCCGCCAAAGGTGAACCTCTTGCCGATCTGGGCGAAGATCTTTTTGATATTATCTCCAAGATCACCGCAGAAGAGAGAGGGCTCGGTTGATGCGTCATAGGTGAACTCGCCGGGCTCGGCGCAGACCTCGGCTACCTTGCCGTTATCCACGATGAGCATGCACTGTCCGTCCGCAACCGCAATCACGGAGCCGTTGGAGATGATATTATCATCACCTTTGTTGTTTCCCTTGGTATTCTTCTTCTTTCCCTTTACCGCAAGGACATTGGTAGGAAGCGCATCGCAGTAAAAATACTCTTTATACTGATCCGCGACAACGCTGGTAAGAGAACTGGCACCTGAGCTCAAAACGTTTCTGATAAGACCCATGATGGACTCCTTTCAAATATATAAGGTTATTTATGACGAGATTAATGACCTGCTAAATTAAAATTATACATCAACATGATGCTTCATGCAATAAAATACGCTCTCAGGAAGTTAAACGTTTTATGAACGTTCCCACGACATTTTCATATTTCCACGGATCCGAAAGGCAGCTCACTGCGTGTTCTCCCCTGTCGAATGTCTCGGTGGTCTTGTCCGAGCCGCAGGCATCGAACACCTGACCCATCATTGAGTAAGGCACGAAGCCGTCCTGATAGCCGTGGATGAAAAGCATAGGTACCTTTGCATGCCTCAGAGCTTCTTCTGCGGATGCCGCCTCAAGATCGAATCCGCCGAAAACCCTCGCACCCAGTTTTGCAAAGGGATAGAGCAGCTTTGCAGGAAGACCCATATTCTGAGCAACCTTGCAGATGATCTCTTTGGGAGATGAATATCCGCAATCCTCGATTATACCGATGACATTATCCGGCAGGTCCAGCTCAGAGGCCATCATTACTGTTGCCGCCCCCATTGATACACCGTAAAGGATTATTTTGGTATCTTCCCCGTAATGTCTGAGAACATAGCGGATCCAGCTGAGGCAGTCCTGTCTCTCTTTTATACCGAAAGTGACTGTTACTCCTTCGCTCTTTCCGCAGGCGCGCTCGTCAACAAGCAGTATATTATGTCCAAGCTTTCTTATAATCTGGAATATTCCTGCAAAATCACCAGCAGCAGCCGCTCTGTAGCCGTGCATGAGGATCTCAACAGGCGCTCCAGGCGTTCCTTCATAATACCTTGCAGAGAGTTTCAGCCCGTCGAAGGATTTGATATAGATCCTTTTGCAAGGCAGTTCGGCGATCTCCTCTATATATGACATGTAAAGTTCCCTGTACGGTTTGTACTGGTCTCCCTCTCTCTGCATCTCGGGTGTCTTGTGCTTATCAGGATGGTTGAAAAAAATGAATAAGTAGAGTCCCGCAGACAGTGCAACAGTAATAACAAAAAGCGCAACACAGATCCAGAACAACACCATGATTCGGACACCTCCAAATATACGCTTTAATAGCTATTGAAAAATGGGATGCTCAATGTTATAATACACAGCACGATGCGGATGTAGTTTATCGGTAGAACTCCGGCTTCCCAAGCCGATAAGGTGGGTTCGACTCCCATCATCCGCTCCATTTAAAATCCCTGTACTCGCTGCAGTGCAGGGGTTTTTAATTATTTCAGGTCTTTGGAAATGCAGTCCTCAAGTATCCTTACGAATCGCTCGAGACCTTCCCTGTCCTCATCCGAGAAACGGTTCTTCACCGGGCTGTCTATATCCAGAACTCCGAAGATCTCACCGTTTACATGGATAGGAACAACTATCTCAGACTCAGATGCGCTGTCGCAGGCAATATGTCCCGGGAAAAGATGCACGTCAGGAACTACGACAGTCCGGTCCTGCTCAGCGGCAGTCCTGCACACTCCCTTGCCCGGTTCTATCACCGTGCAGGCAGGCCTTCCCTGAAAAGGTCCGAGGATAAGCATTCCGTCGCGCATAAGATAGAAACCGGCCCAGTTGAGCCGGTCCATGGAGCTGTAAAGCAGCGCCGAGGCGTTGGCAAGATCCGTGACCTCATAATCCACGCCGTCGCAGAGTTCACGGAGTGCACTGCAGATATACGGGTAATCAGTCAAAACGAGGCCCTCCTGTAAAAATATCAGAGAAACATATCAGGGGCTTATAGCCCCTGATCCTTATTATGATCAAAGAAGCACTACTCCAGCTTCTTCGCAGGCCTTCATCGTTTCATCGTCCCAAATGGAAGCCTGTACCTCTCCTATATGGGCCTTGCCGAGCAGAAGCATTGAAACACGGGACTGCCCTATTCCTCCGCCTATTGTCAGCGGCAGTTCACCGTCCAGCAGCATCCTGTGATATGGGAGTTTTCTTCTCTCGTCACAGCCGGCAAGCTTCAGCTGCCTGTCCATGGATTCCTCATCCACGCGTATTCCCATTGAGGATATCTCCATCTCCTGATCGAGCACTTCATCATAGAAGATGATGTCGCCGTTCAAAGCCCAGTCGTCATAGTCGGGAGCTCTGCCGTCGTGCGGTCTGCCTGACTTCAGCTTTCCGCCAATCCCCATTATGAACACAGTGCCGTGCTCTTTAGTGAAAGCTCTTTCACGCTGTTTAGGCGTAAGATCAGGATACATGTCCTCGAGATCCTGTGAATCGATAAAAGTGACTGTTCTATTCAGCTTGCTGAGCCTCTGGAGCTTCGGATAGATGGCCTGCATGGTATCCTGCGTGTCGCATATGGCCTCCACGATGTCCATTACCACGGATTTGAGATAGTCCCTGTTTCTGTTTTCGGGAAGGATTATCTTCTCCCAGTCCCACTGGTCAACGTATACTGAGTGGAGATTATCCAGAACGTCCTCATCGCGCCGGATAGCGTCCATATCGGTATAGATACCCCTGCCGGGATAAAAGCCGTATCTCTTCAGCGCAAGTCTCTTCCATTTTGCCAGAGACTGCACGACCTCAGCCTTCTTGTCCGATCTGAGGATATCAAAGGTTACCGGTCTTTCATAGCCGTTAAGGTTATCGTTTATACCGGAATCCTGCTCAACAAAAATCGGAGCGGAAACTCTGTAGAGATTCAGAAGCGCAGCGAGTCTGTCCTCAAAGAGTCTCTTCAAAAGGCTGATAGCTTTCTGTGTATCGTAGATTGACAGAAGGCTCTTATAACCTTCGGGAATATATGAACTCATTTATTACTCCTCGAATACGGAGATTATCTTTTCGTAGATGCTCTCCGCTTCTCTTTTGAACTTTTTCCTTATGCGCACTGCCTGATCCTCATCAGCGCAGATAAACCGCATGCTTATTATCTCCCCCTGACTGTCTGACATAGAGAGAGAGACAGTGCAGACATTATTTTCAACGCTGTGGGTCGCCGTGATCATCGCTTCCCTGCGAAGCCTTTCATCAACCGGCTCTATCAGCTTTAGAGCCTTGGAGCGCACGGAATAAGGGAGGCTGTTAGATACAGCGTCAGAATTTTTTCTGCCCTTTTCTGTTATCAGATATCCATCCTCGTCCTTCGTTACATGACCCGTTGATGTAAGCTCGTCAAGGCACTCTATATAGTCGAAATAGCCCGTACCTCCGTCAAACAGGCAAAGGTCCGCGAGAGTCTCGGGATCTATCCTGCCTGAAAGATTGCTCAAAACATAAAGGATGAGTATCTTGATATCGAGTTTTTCACGAATGAAGCCGTGCTCTTCCATCTTCTCCCTCCGATACGGTCAGACGCGCTTTACGATGTTTTTGCTATCTTTGTAGATACTGCCCTCAGGGATAACACCCCTCACACAGGAAGTTGGATATACGCTGGATGCCCTGCCGATCACAGTGCCCGGGTTTAAGACACTGTTGCAGCCGACCTCAACATTGTCGCCCAGCATCGCGCCGACTTTTTTCCTGCCCGTCTCGATATTTATGCCCTGACCCTTTATGACAACGAGAGTCTTGTCGCTCTTGACGTTGCTCGTGATAGAGCCTGCACCCATGTGAGCCTTATAGCCGAGGATGGAATCACCCACATAGTTATAATGCGGTACCTGGACGTTATCGAAGAGGACAACATTCTTAAGCTCTGTGGAGTTGCCAACCACGGCATTCTTTCCGACTATGGCACTGCCGCGAATGAAGGCGCACTGGCGCACTTCGGCTCCGCTGTCTATTATGCAGGGAGATCCGATGAATGCCGAATCGAATACCTTTGCATCCTTCGCGATCCAGACGCCCTCTTTCGGATGATCGAAAAGTGCGGGATCGAGCTGCGGACCGAGTTTCATAATGAAAGTCTTGATATCGTCAAGCACTTCCCATGGATACTCCTTACCATCAAAAAGATCAGCGGCAATAGTCTTTGTAAGATCAAACAGTTCAGTTATATTAATCATTATTTTACCCTTATCAGCTTTCCGGCTTTTTTCATAGCCTCAATAATATAATCGACTTTTTCCTCGCAAAGTTCATCTGAAGTGGCCTCGACCATTACTCTGAGCACAGGCTCGGTGCCGCTCTTTCTGAGCACAACGCGGCCATTTCTGCCCAGATCTGCCTCAACCTGTCTTACAGCTTCCTTAACTTCCTCGCAGGCAAGAGTCTCGTCCTTGTCCGTAACGATAACATTCTTGAGCTTCTGAGGGTACATCTTCATGCCGGAAGCAAGCACCGAAAGCGGCTGCTTGGACTCAATCACGGCCTCCATCACCTTCAACGCGGTAAGAATACCGTCACCGGTATTGGCATATCTGCTGAATATTATATGGCCTGACTGCTCGCCGCCTATGAGGTGGCCGTTCCGGTGCATATTCTCCGCAACGTACTTATCTCCGACCGCAGTTTTCTCATAGCCTATTCCGAGTTCATCGAGCGCAAGGTAAAGTCCCATGTTGGACATGATGGTGGTAACGACCTTGCTGTCTCCCAGGATGCCGCGCTCCTGCATGTATTTAGCGCAAACATACATTATGAAATCTCCGTGGACCACATTGCCCTTCTCGTCTACTGCAATACATCTGTCGGCATCGCCGTCGAAGGCGAAGCCGATGTCCAGTTGATTATCCATAACGAACTTTCTGAGATTCTCTATATGAGTCGATCCGCAGTCAACATTTATATTCAGACCGTCGGGCTTGTTGCCGATGACATGGGTATCTGCTCCGAGGGCGTCGAAAACGCTCTTTGCCATCATCCAGGTGCTTCCGTTGGCGCAGTCAAGGCCCACTTTCCACCCCTTGAAGGAGCGGGTGGCAAGGGAAATGAGGTAGCCGATATATCTGTTGCGTCCAGCAGAATAGTCTATCGTACAGCCTATCTTATCACCCTCGGCATATGGCAGTTCCTCGTTCGAATCAATATAATCCTCTATCTTTAAGAGGATTTCCTCTTCCATCTTATCGCCGTTGCCGTTAATCACCTTTATGCCATTGTCATAAAACGGGTTGTGGCTGGCGGAGATCATCACACCGCAGTCGAAATCATCGGCGCGGGCAATGAAGGAGACACTCGGCGTAGTGGTGACGTGGAGAAGATAAGCATCGGCTCCGGAGGCTGTGAGACCGGCGCAGAGGGCGGCCTCGAACATATAGCTCGAGCGCCTGGTATCCTTTCCTATAACCACCTTGGCCTTATGATCCTGACTGTAGTACCAGCCGAGGAAGCGGCCTATCTTGTATGCATGCTCAACGTTGAGGTCTTTGTTGGCTTCACCTCTGAATCCGTCAGTTCCGAAATATTTACCCATATACTTTCCATCCTATCCTAAAGTTTTGATGCAGCACCTGCGTCCGCATATACGGTTACGTTCGAAGGTATCTGCAGGAATGCGGCAGGGACAAGACTGTCATCCCTGGCATAGAGCATTTTGAACACAGCGTCGGCCTTTTCTTCGCCGAACGCCATAACTACAATGTTCTTTGCCGAAACTATGGTCCTTATGCCCAAAGTGTACGCATAAACAGGTACATTGAGCTCACCGCCGTATAGCTCAACAAGGGATCTGCATGTTCCCGGAGAGAGTTTCTGCCTGTGAGACGGTGAGGAAAACTGCGT
Organism: Oscillospiraceae bacterium; assembly: GCA_902773255.1. Taxonomy (GTDB): domain Bacteria; phylum Bacillota; class Clostridia; order Oscillospirales; family Oscillospiraceae; genus Limivicinus. The sequence continues at coordinate 1,851 of CACYDX010000059.1, read as the reverse complement.
TGTCGGTTCGTTATAAGCGATCTGGCCTGCAGGACCGAGGCCGAGCACAACAAGATCCAGTCCGCCGGACAAACTTAGCATTTCATCCAGCCGGTCTAAATTCTCAGCTGATGGAAAGATACAGTTTGAAAGCTGAACATCTGTTCTGTCTATCAGTCTGCTTTTAAGTGAGGCTGTGCAGCTTTTTTCATCACTGGGGGGAATACCCTCGAACTCGGTGAGAAGAACAAGCCTTGCTGAGGAAAAACTCAGTTTTCCCTCTTCATATCTCTTTACGAGTTCTTTATACAGTGCTTCGGGTGTCCTTCCGGCAGGCAGAGCAATCAGCGCGTCAGGCTTTTCAGCCACAGTCCGGGTTATTATGTCTGCCACGGCGGCAGAAGCCTGCTCATAAGGCAAAACTATAGTTCTGATACTCCATCACCACACTTTTGCAAAATCAAAAACGCGGAAAGTATCATGCGTTGTCCGTTTTATCGGATATTAGCTTGCGCAGCTCCTCCATGAAGGTGTTGACATCCTTAAAGGAACGGTATACCGAGGCGAAACGGACATATGCCACCTCGTCCACATTCTTTAGTCTGTCCATAACCATTTCACCTATCTCAACAGTGTTTATCTCACGGTCGAGATTGCCCTGGAGCTCCAGCTCTATCTCATCGGCTATCTGCTCTAGCTTCTTCAGCGGAACGGGCCGCTTTTCACATGCTCTCACCATGCCGTTGATGAGTTTGACCTTATCGAATCCCTGCCTGCTGCCATCCCTCTTTATTACGACGAGCGGCATCCTCTCGATGATCTCATAGGTAGTGAAGCGCTTCCTGCACTCGAGGCACTCTCTACGCCTTCTTATAGTCGATCCTTCCTCGGCGGGTCTGGAATCGATGACTTTGCTCTCTGTGTAACCGCAAAACGGACATTTCATAATGGTCTTCTCCTAAGCATTATCGCTTTTATTTTTCCGGCAGAACCGGTTCATTTCAATACAACGCTGAACGATGAAACAGGGCCTATCCAACCGCTGTAGTCGGACATTCCGCAGAAAGAGCAGTCAGCAGTGAAGCCGGAGCCTTCCTCCGAACGGTTTATCACCGTGAGTACAGCGTTTTCAGCCGCGGGAGCGCCGAACACATCCGAACCTCCGGTTATATATCTGAGGATCATTAATATATCGCTGCCCTGAGACATGAATACGGCTTCTCCTGTTCTCATGGCAGGATTGCTGTTTCTGAGCTCCGAAAGTGCTTTATAGTGCGCATACAGCGTACATTTTTTATTCTCTTTGAAGGGCTTTCTGTTGAAAGGATCCGCCGTGCCGGTCATACCCTGTTCGTCGCCGTAGTATATACTTGGGACACCGGGGATAGAGAACTGTACAGATACGAACAGCTTTTCGAATTCTGTTGCCTTGGCGATCATCTCATCGGTGAAATCTATCTCCAGCTGCTTTTCTCTGGGAAGCTGGCGGATAACCGCATCATAGGCGATGGAGTAGATAACTCTCGCTACATCGTGGGAGCCGATGAGGTTCATCAGCGAATAGTACAGAGGCTTCGGATAATTGATCTCCTGATTTATGAGAAAATCCCTGAGGCCCAGAGCATCGAGCCTGAAGTGGGCAAAATCGAGAAGAGCCGTGCGCAGCGGATAGTTCATAACTGAGTCAAGGGCTCTGCCCAGCGCATAGGTCCTGCGGCTGTTATAGCTCACCTTTATTACGGGATCCTCCCAGACTTCGCCTATTATGGGCGCCTCACTGTCGACTGATTTTACAGCTTTCCTCATAGCCTCAAGGACATCGTCGGGGATCTCGTCTGCCACGTCGAGTCTCCAGCCCGAAGCTCCTCTGCT
>CACYDX010000058.1 GCA_902773255.1 Oscillospiraceae bacterium | reverse complement strand
ACGTGTTAAGCTTTAAACACAGATTACTGAATAAGGAGAGCGGAGCATGGTAAAACTGATCATGGGCCTCAAAGGTTCCGGAAAGACAAAGCAGCTTGTAGATCTCGTAAGAGAAGCCGTTAACGATGGTAACGGAGACGTCGTGTGTATCGAAAAGGAGCGTAAACTCACTTACGATATCCCCTATCAGGCCAGACTGATCGAAGCAGGCGCATACGACATCGGTTCTTATGAGTTCCTCAAGGGGCTTATCTGCGGGATCCACTCCGGTAACTATGATATCACTCATGTTTTCATCGATAACTTCTACAAGCTGGTAAAGGACAGATCCGAAGAATCCCTCGCCGGATTCATCAGCTGGCTGGATGCCTTCTCCGAGAAAGAGAATGTGGAATTTGTCATAAGCATTTCTGCTGATGCCGATAATATGCCGGATATCGTAAAGACGCATATCATCTGAGTTTGAAGATCATCTACCCTACCGCAGCTTCGGCTGCGGTTTTTTATTGGACGTACACCGTCAGTTTTTCCCTTTCAATCCTGATTTGCTTTTGATATACTGTTTTAAGATCATTATTATATCTTTACGGGTGATGAATAAGCATGCTTCAGAAAACATACCCTTCATATGAAGGGACCGAACCGTATATATACTTTGCCTTTGCGGAGGCTGACAGCAGAAAAGCCGAAAAGATACTGCGCATCCTTCTTCAGCGCGGCTGCAGGGTCTGGTACTGCACCGGACCTTCGGGAAGTTCAGACGAATTGCTCAGGCGGCAGGAGCGCGCGAGCAAGGCTGATCTCACAATGCTTTATCTATCCGCCGCTGCATGTGCCGACAGTGATATGAAAAACAGTGTTCTGGTCAATCAGTCAGCCGGCAGGAACATACTCTGTCTCGATACGGACGGTGAAGACAGGAAGCTCATGATGGGCCTTTACGAAAACGTTCCGAATATCCCGCTTTATGAAATGCGCAGCAGTGATGATATTGAAAGTGCGATCATACATGCAGAAGGTTTTTCCCAGAAGATGATAGGTGAACCTGTAAGCATCAGCGGAAGTGTCGTCGGAAAGCTCTCCCTGCTGCTGTGCATACTTGCAGTGATCCTTGCCGCGGTCTGCTTTGCCGGTTACAGATACTTTGTCAAATATTCAGCGGATATCCCGGATGAAGTGGAGATCGCCGATCAGGCCATACTATCAGCTCTTAAAGAGAGTGTAAACGGCGGTGCTGTAACTGAAGATCTGTTATCACAGATCACTTATCTCAAACTCGAAGAACTGCCGGAAAACTGGGACGATCTCGTTCATATGCCTTCACTTGAACGCATTTCGATACCGCAGCAGTCACTGCTGGAAGACGAATCTTTACCTGACGGCAATTATACGATAGAACTACGCGGTGGTGTGTCATGAGCAGATTCTTCAAACCGTATGAGGGCAAACGCCCGTATATCTTTATAAGCTACGCGCACCTGCAGTCAGAGACGGTCGTCGATACCATCAGGATCCTGTATGAGAAGGGATACCGCCTGTGGTACGATGAAGGTATCCCTGCAGGCAGTGACTGGCCGGCAAATATCGCGCAGCACATGCAGGGCTGTGAAAGAGTGATTTTCTTTCTTTCGGAAAGAGCAATGGAATCTCCTAACTGCTACAGCGAGATGCGTACAGCATGCAGGCTGGGAAAACCTGTTCTTATAGTCAGGCTCGAGGATACAGAACCGTCTGCAAACTGGTCAGATCTATTGGAAGGACAGCCGGTCATTCCCGTTATCAACAGTCCTCAGGAAAGAGCAGAGGCGATCCTCGATTCCAAGTTCCTGCCCAAGCGGTTTCTTCATAAAAAAGCAGAAGACTTTTCATTTCAGGCTCTGGGGCTTGCCGCTTCACTGATCTTCTTCCTTGCGGCGGCCGGGGCGCTTGCAGCCATTGCCACAGGCAGATGGACTCCTGTTAAACCGTCTGAAGCTCCAGCTGCAGTTATAACACCATCCCCCACTATCCAACCCACTCCCGCACCGGTCATAGAATTCGGTGATGCCGAGCGTTTCTTTGCCGTTGAATTTCCGGACAGCCAGCAGGAACGGGCTGTAAGACGTGCGCTGGGAGTTACGTCCGATGAGGTGGTATACCGCTGGCAGATAGCTAACATCAAAGAACTGCATTTCTGCGGCAACATGATAACCGATGGGCTTGACAACATTACATTTGACAGCGACGGCAGCTGCAAAGTCAACGGATCTCCTGTAATAACCGGCCGGGTATCGGATCTGAGCCTTATAGAAGATGCTGTAAGGCTTGAAAAGCTCTCTCTTATATGCCAGCCTCTGAAAGGCATTTCTGCACTCAACGGCCATCTGCTGCTAGAAGATCTCAGCCTTGCGGGCAGTTCCGTTTCGGATATCAGCGTGCTTCATGAAATGCCCGGTCTGAAAATAATCCGTCTTGAACACACAGATGTTAAAGACCTCAGTTCTCTCAATTCTCTGTCTGCATTGGAAACTGTTACTGTCAGCCGTGAAATGCTGCCTCTGCAGTGGGATGATAATGCCGGTTATTCCGTTATTCTCGTGAATTAAGTTCCATATAAACGATCACAGGAGTTTACAGGCATGAACAAGAACTTAAAGCTTCTATGCTCTGAAAAAGACAGCGATGCTCTGCAGCCTTTGCTGGATGCGTTGAGATCAAAAGGGATCAGTGCTTCAAAGGCCGGGGAAACCGTGCATAAAGGCGATACGGTCCTTGCCGTGATATCGGAAAGCTTCCTTGCAGACCCCGCCCTCAGTGGAAGTCTGCTCGATCTGCTGGGTTCCGGTCAGGATAATGTGCTGCCGCTTCAGCTCGACACATTCAGGCTCCCGGAAAACCTGAGCAATGCGTTATATTCCAGAAATATAATCTATTCAGCCGGTCGTGAACCTGAACTTATAGCGGAACGCATCATTTCGGCGCTCCCGAAGAAAAAGAACCGGCTTCCTCTCATCCTAAGCATAGCAGGAGTTATCCTGCTTGCTCTTATCGCACTCATTATATGGCGTTCATTTAAGCCTTCAGAACCGGCTGTTGAGGAGAGGGCCAGTGGACCGGTTTTTATTCCGGAGAATCTCGGACTTACTGAAGAGGATCTTGCCGAAGTGAGATGTGTGGTAATCATCGGTGAGCATTTCACATGGTACGACAACACCGGCCGTCAGCGAAGGCCCGAGAGCAATGAATGGCCGGATATGCTGTATCAGCTGGCCAGCAGCCGGGACGACTCAGAAAACGGCATTTTCGACTGGTACTGGCATGAAGACGGCAGCAAGGTAAGCATGACATCATATGACCTCAGCTTTCTTTCATATATGCCAAAGCTTGAAGAGCTGCACATGGCAAAGGTCAGACTCGAAAATGCACCCGACCTCAGCTCTCTTAACAAATTCGGCATCGTCTGGGCGTTGGACTGTGAACTTCAGGATGTCGACTGGCTTGCTGCCTCGAAAGTCCGCAAAGCTCAGTTCCGCTGTGATGTTGATTATACTCCCCTCAGCAGGTGCACAGCTCTCAACTGCGCAATACTGGATGTCTTCAGTGATAAATATGCCGACTTCTCTGCTTTCACACCACCAAGTCTTGAAGAACTGGACCTGGTCTGCCTTAACCGAGGCGGCGCGGATCTTTCCGGTCTTGCCGGATGCAAAATGCTTCGACGGATAAGGCTTTCAAACGTACCTGTGACGGACCTCTCTTTCCTTGAAGGTATGCAGCACGTGAGTGAACTCCAGCTGAATCATATGGATGAGCTTCGTGATATCTCAGTACTGCGCGGCATGAACAGCCTCAAAGAGCTGTGGATCAATGAATGCCGGTCGATCCCGGACTATTCGCCCATATCAGAATGTAAATACCTTACACATATTCATCTTGAAGACAGAAGCAGCAGACTCATAGACACATCATTTCTCGCTGATCATCCGAAGCTGACGGATATTCAGATATTCGCAGACCGTATGACGGATCTTAACTTCCTTGGCAGTGTGGGCTCAAAAAGCACCGGAATTACTTTCTATTTCGCAGGTTCTGTACTGGATTACTCCGGTCTCAGTCTGGTCAAGAACTATAAGTACCTCGGTTTGGATCCCGGGGAGGAAGTTTTGGGCGAGCTCTTCACATATCTTGACGAAGCCGAGATATCCGAACTCAGTCTGTCACGCTTCAGCAATATCGACCTGTCGAATATGCCCAGAGTCGGAAGCATCCTTTCTCTCGGCCGATGTGGTAACACCGATCTTTCAACTTTGCCTGAAGACCTCAGGATAACGAATATAGAACTCTCGGACTGTTCCAGACTCCGCTCACTTGAAGGCATACAAAAGCTGTCCTATTTCGGATACAACAATACCGGAACACTGCGAATATATAACTGTCCGCTGCTTACAGACTGGAGCGCGCTCAATGGCCTGGATCTTTATTCCATCGATATCACAGGCGGCTTTACCATACCTTCATTTGAAGCCCTCAACACTACCAAACTCAGGCTTGACGGTGTTTCGGAAATAAATGATCTTTCCTTTCTTCGTGTTCTGAATAACACCCGTATACACTCATTCGAGCTTGTGGGACTGGAAGGATTGCATGATCTTTCACCTCTGAAACGTTTCTACGGACCTTATATCGCTGTTGAGCCCCAGCTGGCAGATCAGGCACAGGAACTGATGGAGTCCGGTTATTATGAACAGTACCGTATCGAGTACCCGGATGGCGGCTGGCAGCTCGATCTTTCGGAACTTGAACTGAACAGTCTAGACGAGCTCAATGAACTTCCGAAGTCCATGCTGAAGCGGATCAGGACCCTTAACATTGCCGGAGATAAGCTTTTCACCCGGGAGCGTTATGAAATCTTTGAAGACTGGTCAAAGAAAGATAATAACGGCATGCCGCTGTTCAGTCTGCTGGATCGTGATACCGGTGAGCTCATACCGATCGGTCAGGGAAGCATCTCAGACATCAGCATCTTCTCCGAACTCACAGGACTGGAAGAGCTGAATCTTTATAATCAGCCGCTCGCTGATCTAAACGGTATCCAGGCTCTTTCGTCATTGAAAAGATTTACAGCCAAGTTCTGCAAGGATCTCTCTGACGTCTCAGCCCTGTTTACCCTGCAGGATCTTGAGACCATTGACTTGAATTCCGCTCCTGTAACATCCCTGCAAGGCATCCAGAATCTTTCAGCCCTTGTTAAGCTCAATATAGACAACACAAAGATCACAGATCTTGCGCCGCTTGCCGGATGTGATTTCAGCAATGCTTATGATCACGGCGGATTTGACATCAGCATGAATCAGCTCGATATTGTCAAAGACGGACTGGACGCTCTTGGCACAATCAGGCAATTCAGTAATCTTGCCTTCACTGATCAGGCCCCGGAAGTATGGATGCCGCTTCTGAAGGATTCTGAGATCTATCACTTAGGTGCCGCCGGTGATATACGCACCGATGCAGATCTTGCTGTACTGGCAGCGGATCATCCCGAGCTGCGAGACTTATATATAGGTTACAGCGACAATATCACAGATCTAACTCCTCTATTAACGCTTAAAGAACTTGAACAGGTCACCATTAATAAAGACATGATAAAAGCTATTAAAAGCCTTGACGGGAATGAGTATGGCTTTGAACTGAAGATCGACGGCTGAGCACCGTCCTCTTCTGAACAAAAAAATCTGCCCGACTCACATGAGCGGGCAGATTTGATAAAACGTATTGCTTGATAAATTCAGGCATTCGCTTTTCCGCTTCTTCTGTTTATGCTGCGCTGCAGCAGGAAAAGCGCCAGCATCGCACCCAGTGCTTCACCGACCGGCAGTGCCGCTGCAAGACCTATCTCTCCAAGTATCCTGTCGAGCAGGAACATAAGAGGGATATAGAACACGAGTTCTCGTATGAAAGCATGGAGCATTGTACTCTTCCCGTCACCGAGAGCCTGCATGCAGTATGATGAGCTGTAGTTTATGAACTGGAACGGAGCTGCAAGGCATCTGACTCTCAGGAATGACGAGGCATAAGCCACAGTAGCCAGCGCTGTCGCTGCATCTCCTGCCGTAGTGCTGAGGAACATCCGTGAGAGCGGACTGGCAAAGATCTCAAAAACAGTGATACATATGACTGATATCAGCAGCCCCGCTTTACGTGCGGTACTTATCGCTGCTTTCATACGGACATGGTTTCCTGAGGTATAATTAAAGGCCACTATAGGCAGCATGCCCTGACATATTCCGATATTCACAGCATTCGGAAGCCTGTCTATCTTCATCACTATCCCGATGCCTGCAACAACAAGATCGCTGTGAGCCGCAGCAATCATATTCGCACAGACGTTTGCAACGTCAAAGAGCCCTGTAAGTATGGCGGATGGTACGCCGACCGCAAATATCTCGCCAATGTCGCTTTTAGCAATCGATCTCGCTTCGGTCAGATCAAGGCTGAGCGGTGCAGTTTTTGATGATCTGCTGTAAGCTATGAAAAGATAAATGCATCCAACAGTGTTTGAAAGCGCAGTGGCTATGGCTGCACCGGTCACTTCCATTCCCTTTGGCAGCAGCACGAACATGAAGATGGGGTCCAGTATCATATTCAGCACACCGCCTATGCTCAGTCCCATGCTTGCCTGAGTGGAGTATCCGCTGTTCCTCAGCAGATGCGACAGCACCATCTGGAGCAGCAGCGGCAGCGTTCCGATAACAACAACTATCATCCCGTAGCTGTGGGCATATCCGATGGTATTATCCGATGCTCCCAGAAATCTGAGCAGCGGATCAATGAATATCCAGATCAGTACTGAATATGCCAATCCTGTTGCAAAAGCTCCGTATACACTGAAAGCGCTCACCTTTCTTGCGCTTTCAGGATCACCTGCACCGAGCTTTCTTGCTACCTGACTTCCTCCTCCAATACCGAAAAGGTTTCCGAAGGATATGTTCAGGAGCATTACAGGCAGTGTTATTGTGGTGGCAGCCATCATGAACGAGTTACCTGTCCTGCCGATGTAGAACGCATCCACCAAGTTGTAGACAAGGCTTATCAGCTGGCTGATTATCGTCGGCACAGCAAGCGTCAGCAGTGCTTTGCCCACAGGCACATTTGCAAACAGTTCGTTTTTATCTGTCGGTGCTTTTTTCAAGTTCTTTACTCCCTGAAACGGATCAGCAGTCTTGTATCTCCGTATTTCTATCAGTCGATTTAGTTTATTGTAACATTATATGCGCTGCAAATACAAGGATATACGCTATATCTGAGGGTGACATTTTTATCTTATGAGGATCATTTTACATCGCAGAAAAAGAAACAGGAAGCGCCGTGTAGTGCTGCTGACGATCATATTGCTGATCTTTCTTCTCTTCGCTTTCCTGCTGCTGTTTCCCAATGTGGGAAAAGCGCTCCTTGGGAAAATATATGCAAGAAAGGCAGAGTCCGGCCCGCTTGAGGGGCCGTACCCCGTGGCTTATATCTATGATGGTGATACTCTCGCAGTTATGATAGACAGCAAGGAAGTAACCATCCGCATGATAGGCATCGACACGCCTGAAAGCGTGAACCGCGACCAGAGCAAGAATACTCCCGAAGGCATGGAAGTCTCCTTATGGCTCCACGATCATCTGAACGGCCGCAAGGTGTGGCTCGAGTATGATGAGCAGCGGTATGACCGCTACGGCAGGGATCTGGCCTATGTCTGGCTCGATGAAGGTGAGACCATGGTCGAGGATGAACTCATCAGAATGGGTATGGCTCTGACACTGCCCATGGAACCGAACATCCGTTACTCTTCCCGCTTTGGCGAACTCGAACGTCAGGCAAAAAATGACAAAGCCGGTTTCTGGGGCACAGGTTTTTTCAAATAAAAAAATGATTATAAGAAAAAAAAACCGTCATGATCAGTATATGATCAGACGGGATATTTTTTTTGACACTGTCAGGATTCTTTCACCAGTTTTCCTGATATATACTCAGGGACAAGCGCAAACATAAGTGTCCTGAATCCTGCGGATTCGATCTCCTTTTTTATATATGCATCGTCGTTAATGAATTTGCGGCTAAGTTCTTCGGATATCCTGTATACAGCTTCTCTGTCCTCAACGAACTCAATATGTCCGAAAACTATCACCGATCTTATATTGAGCCACCATTCTCCTTCATTCCTGTAGCCGCTGTCATAGACACAAAACGACGCTTT
>CACYDX010000057.1 GCA_902773255.1 Oscillospiraceae bacterium | reverse complement strand
TCGATATAACCGTAAGAAGCGGATACTATACAAAAAGGATTGTGGAAAGAAGACAATTGCAGGCCGCGGAACGCATCCTCCGGGACCGACGTCTTGCGTCCAGGTATCTCCGCGCGGAAAAAATCCATGAAGGTGGAGCATGCTACGTGGAATTTACGTGGGAAATATGGTGCTGTCCGTGTTGCGGAAGGTCCTTTTTGAATTACAAAAACAAGGCGGCATGCCATAATAAAGGAAAGTGGAAGGCTGCGGTGGACGGTTTTCTGAGAGAGGCGGTGACTGGTGAGGATCATGCCAGACTTCCCCGAAGCCTTGTTATCAATGAAGAGGACGATGGAGTCTTGAATGTTGCAAGAATCTGCAAGCACTGTCGGAAACGTTCCATATCGGATGATACCAGAAGATGGAAGACGGTTTCATTTCGTAAGACAGACAGCTCCAATGACAAAAAAATCACGGTCACATTAACGGGGATCAAAGCAGTGCAGCTGCTGATGACCCAAAGAAACCTTGATGCGGAAACGTTGCTTTTTTCCGATACGTTTACAGAGAGCATTGTTTTTGATCTGCACCATGGTATAACGAAACGGGTCATTACAAATGAACGTACCGGAGAACTCATGGAGGACTGCAATCTTAACGAAAAGCCTTCCAGGTGGACCGGGCCGATCTATGAGCTGCTTTCGGAGTGTCATCACGTAAAACGGGTTTTTCGAAAAGTCTTCTCCGAACTGTACGGGACGGTACCATTCTCCAGCTCCGAAATCGCTCCGAAGATGTATGTGGAGATGTGTCGCTTTCAAGGCTTTCCGAAAGAATTCTACAAGGCAATTCCCTATGACACGGACACTTTGGAAATACACTCGTCTTTTGCGGAAACGGGAGAGTCCCTTAGGACAGTTAAAACTGCGATCATCTATGCAAACAGCTTCCTTCCAAACAAAAAATCAATACGAAGATTCGTGTTTCAGAAAAGGCCCGGACTGTTATTCTATACCAAGGAAATCGGTGCACTGTATGAACTTCTTCGCGAAGATCATTTGATGAACACGCTTCAAAAAGATGAGGTTTATACGATCTTGTCGAATCTTCACAACTATCCGATGCTGCTCGACTATTTCCGGGAACTGTTAAATGGCGTATTGACACGGAAACAGTTGGTGAGCATGCTGCAAAACCAATTAATCGATAAGCTTCTCATCTGTGGATTAATGTACAGTGCAGGTTCTCCCTATATGAGAGAGAAACTGCTCTGCATGGACGGAATTCTGGAACAGGATGGGTTTATTTCCCCGGCAAAGTACTCGATCCCTCTGGAAGAACGTTTGGATCCTATGACGATATGTGGCTACAGTTTCCGCAATATGGGAAATCAACTCGATGTAACGATCGCGGGACGACAGCTGTCCAATTGTCTGGTGGATTGGTTTCATTATGACCAGCACCGGGAGTCGTCTACGGTAGTTATTATACAAGATCGGTTTTTTCGCGCGGTCGCGGCTGTTGAGGTCGACTTTGTCCTCAAAGAAGTGATACAGGCATACTCCGTACACAATGAGGAGATCAGCAGACACGATGAACTGTATCCCGCATTCGTCAAGTGGTGCAGAAAAAACGGGTTGAGTTTTGATGATTATGAGATTGGTGCTTAACGAAGAAAAATATAACGGAAAGAAGGAACTCCTGATTTGAGAAGCCTCCAATTGTTAGACCAAAAGCTAACATGAGGTGGGCGGTTCAATTATCAGGAGTTCTTTTTTGCTTAGCATTGAAAATATACTAGGAAGGCTCACGCATGTTTACACCGATGAGTCTTCAAATGACGGGAATGCGCTGGCGGCTGTCTCAAACAGGAAAATCCTGCCGGTTCGGTTTCCGAAGTTTATGTGTCATGGAAGGGCTGTCCGCAAGAGATGCTTCTATTCCTCTGAGTAATACTCGCTGAGATCTTCCAGACAAAGTGCCGCCAATCTTCCTCTAATTCCAAACTTCTTCTCATAATTGTCCGGATAGCTGGCTCCGGTGTCGATTCCAAATGCGGTCGTTCCGCGCCATATGCGCATCGGGGACCCGTCCTGAAACATTTCCGTTGGCGTATGTGCAAAAACCACCGTATAATCCATGGAACAGGGATAATTGCAACCCCATCTGTGCCAAACGGCATACTCCGTCGCATCAATGTATTCCGGATGGTTCCGATACCACTCGATGGGTGCTGCATGGACCAGCTTAAAGGGCTGATTCCCGATCATAAGATCAATGTTCACAGGGAGAGATGAGAGATAATCATTGATCTCAATCCTTTCCCCGGGACTGAGCTCCAAAAACTTCCTGTGTGTCACTTGTCCTCCGTTGCCATACCACAGATCTTTTTTTTCTTCATAATCGCTCCCCATATGGTGATGGAGCTCGGCGTTGACCACATCTCGCATCATGTATTCATGATTTCCAAGCAAAAGTGTCATGGATGGTGAGTTCATGATCTCCTTCATGATTTCCAGACCATG
>CACYDX010000056.1 GCA_902773255.1 Oscillospiraceae bacterium | reverse complement strand
TCCCGTAATATCATAATGCCCGAAGGGCGCGAAGCCTCGCTCATAGCGGAGCGCATCGTTTCGGCGCTGCCGCAGAGGAAAAGCAGGATGCCCCTGATCCTCAGCATCGCCGGGATAGTCCTGCTGGCCGTGATCGGCCTTGTGATCTGGCGCTCGCTGCAGCGTGAAGCGCCTCCCGCCCCCGAACCCTCCGCGGAGCCGGCGCCTTTGCTGTATGACCTCCCCGAGGGCATCACGGCGGAGGATCTGGAGAAGATAGTTGACGTTATAATCGTGGGCGAGCAGCTGGAGTTCTATACGACCGACGATGTCAAAAACAGCCCGATGCCCGACTGGGACTATTTCGCCTACCGCGACTTTCAGGACGGCGCGGCGCACTGGTACAGCCGGGAGGACGGCCACGAATACACGCTCACCCGCTATGACGACCTGCGCTTCATCGAGATGATGCCGAACCTCAAATTCCTCACCATGGCCCAGATCGAGACAGGGCAGCTCCCGCAGCTCGGCGGCCTGAAGAAGCTGACGGGCCTGATGGTGATGGACTGCGTGATACCGGACCTCGAGTGGGTAAGCGGCGCGAGCATGAGAAAGGCCGACGTCATCAATTCAAAGGGCACCATTAGCGATTTCAGCCCGCTCACGAGCTGTGAAAAGCTCAGCGACGTGCACATAGACCTCGTAAACACCGCCCGGGCGGACCTGAGCGGCTTCGCGCCTCCCATGCTGGACCGGCTCTGGATCAACAACGGGGAGGACCTTCAGAACGAACTTTCCCTCGCCGCCCTCCCGGCCTGCAGCTATCTGAGGGACTGCCAGTTTGATTATTCCCCCATTTCGGACATCTCCTTCCTGAGCGGCGCTTCCAGACTGGAAAGACTCATGCTTTATGAAACGCACAACATCACGGATATCTCCGCGCTCAGAGGCCTCGAAAAACTCAGGGAGCTTAATCTGGATAACTGCGACAGTCTCAGGGACTACAGCCCTGTTTCAGCATGCAAAGCCCTCGAGAGCATCATGATCGATACCGACAGGGGCCGCAGCCCTCTGCGCGACGCCTCCTTCCTCAACAGCCTGCCGAAGCTGAAGAATATCCAGCTCGGCGGCGTTGAGCTGCAGAACATCGATTTTCTCAATTCGCTCGCTGAACACAGCAAGTCCATGGACAGTTTCGGCGTCTGGGGCACGGTGCGCGACTGGTCCGGCCTTGCAGCCATGAAGAGCTATCGGAATCTGAACATCGATCCCGACAACAGGTTAGACTTCAAGCGGGATATTCTGCCGTATCTGGAAAAAGCGTCGATAGACTGGCTGGCGCTCCGCCGCTTCACGGACATCGACTTTTCCGCGATGCCGAAGATCAACAGCCATCTGGAGCTCGACCGCTGCGGCATCAAAGATCTATCCACCATGCCCGAAAACTGGATGGTGTATTCTCTGCATCTGAACAAGTGCACTTCTCTCAGTTCACTTGAAGGACTGCAGAATCAGTCACGCATCTCCACACTTACTATATACCAGTGCCCGCGCCTCACCGACTGGAGCGCTCTGGAGGGAATGAGGCTCAACGAACTGAAGATCTCCTGGTGCTTTACACTGCCCGACTTCGGAAAGTTCAGCGTTTCGACCATACGGATAGAAGGGATGGAAGACGTCACGGATCTGGACTTCCTTTCCGGCCTGGATACGACGCGTGCATACAACTTCGAACTCGTGGGACTGGACGGCCTGAAGAACATCCAGCCCCTCAGCCGTTTCCACGGCGCTCATCTCACAGTTTCTCCCCAGCTTGCGGAGCAGGCGGAGGACCTTGTGAAAGCCGGCAATTTCACTCACTATGATATCGAGTATCCCGAGGGCGGCTGGGATATGGACGGTTTTGATATCACGCTCAGCAGCCTCGAGGAGCTGGATACCCTTCCGCCGGCCCTGCTCCGGCGTGTTACGCAGCTTTGCCTCGTGGGCGACGCGGCGGTGGATATCAGCGACGGGAACGTCTGGGAAAACTGGACGGACAAAGGGCACGTAATTATGTATCACGACTGGACCACGGATGAGGAGTGGCCCGTTGAATACGGCAAGGGCTATGCGGACATTATCGAAAGGCTCTCCGGGCTTACGGGTCTCAGAAAGCTGTATCTCTATAAACAGCCTTTCACCAGCCTCGACGGGATACAGAACTTCACCGAGCTTGAAGATCTGCAGATCGTCCGCTGCGATGATCTGAAGGACGCCTCTGCCGTGTTCGCCTGCCAGGAACTGCGTAACCTCCGTATAGACAACTGCCCTGTAACATCGATACAGGGAGTGCAGAACCTGTGGAACCTGCATGGTCTGAACATAAACAATACGAAAGTCTCCGACCTTTCACCTCTTGCCGGATGTGACTTTTCCTCCGCAGAAGCTGACGGCGGCCTGGAGCTCTGGGTCAACGGCCTGCCCGTTAAGGACTATTCGCCGCTTGCGGCTCTGCCGATCTGCAGGATCGATATAAACAATACGGACGCAGAGCTCTTCATACCCTTCCTCGAGGGAAAGAACATCAGGCATATAGAGGCCCTCAGCTGCTTCAACGCGAGGAAGGCCGCGAAGAACAACGAGCTCTTCGCCGGCTTCGTGCAGAGCCATCCGGAGCTTGAGCATGTGGACGTAAAGCACAATGTTAACCTCACTGATCTCACGCCCCTTCTGGAGCTCGGCGAGCTGAAGGAGGTACTCGTCTCGGATAATATGAAGAAGGCCATCGCGAGCCTTGAAGGGAAGGAGTATTCCTTCGAGCTCCGGATAGAAGACTGACCGCCCCGCATAAAAAACTCCATTATTTACTTGATTAATAAAGCCGTTGATTATAAAATCAGAGTATCGATAAAGAAAGGCGGTGCCGTTATGAAAAAAATCATCAGCAGCCCCTGGATCAGAAGGATCCTCCTTTTCGTATTGGTCCTGACAATGGCTTTCGGAACAGTTCTCGCCCCGGAGGCGAATGCCGCGACGAAATACAAGGTAAAATCATGGCGCTCTGGGGAGTATTACTACTATTGCATATTCACAGGCAAACCCAAGAAGTATAATGCGCACTTCGGCCGCAGCAAAAGCGATCAGTTCAAATCCGGAAGCGCGAAGATAAACTTCTATACGCAGTACAGAGACGTAAACGATAAGATGGTGGATGCTATGCTCACCCAGATCGGGGACACGAGCAAGCAGCGCTATACCTACTGGAACGTAAAGAGCGGCGATGATTATTATCCGCATATCATTTTAGGATGGTACACCGGAAAAGAGTCCGTAAAGAAACTGACCAAGCGATCCCCCTTTGTCAACAATGAAGGCATATACCTGTATATTGAAAAGGTCGGCAATGGCAATGTCGAGGCGCAATACGCGAATGATTCGAAATACTCGTGGGTGGTGTATTATAAGAAAGACAACATGACGATAGGCTACCGTTTCGTGGATGAAGAAGGGCGCAAACTCAATATGCGCGGTATATATTTCCCGTATTAGTAACTGAGTTTTTTACATCGTCCCGACCGGCGGATAAACGGTAAAAAAAGAGCACTGCAGATGTGCAGTGCTCTTTTCTCATATCTATATCAGATCAGCGGTCAGGCTCAGGAATCACTGTCCGGGATGCTGTCCTTATAGAGGTACAGCGTGCCTTTTGCGGAGACCAGCTTGACGTCCTTTTTGGGGACGGCAAAGGCTATTTTCACGTCATATGACATATAGGTCGCATCTTCAAATTCAATAACATAGTCCCAGGTTTTGTCATCTTTGAGCTTATGAGATCCCTCCAGCTTTTCATCTTTATTAGTGGACATATACGCTTTGCCGGTGACCTTATAGGTGAGCTTGTCAAAGTCGATCTTTACATTTTTCTTGACCGGATAATAGAATTTGACCTTGTACTTCACGCCTACTTCGATCTTGCTTTCAAAATCTCCTTCATAAGCGACCCTGTACCCGTCCTTCAGGACATAAGCCGGCCAGAGCATAAAAGAAGCAATCTTGCCCGGGGACTCCTTATCGGAGACCTTCGCTATTCTGTATTTGCCTTTGTACTCGAAATAATCGAGGAAATTGTCCTTGGTGATCTTGATCTTTACCACCTCAGCGCCATTAGAATCAGTTAACACATCGGACGCCGCATCTGCAGACGGAGCTGCGCCGCCGAAGGCGCAGAAGCCGAAGGCTGTTGCGAGGAGCAGGATAATTGCTACTGTTCTTTTCAAAGGATAACACCTCTTTATTAGTTTGATAATCAATTATATCATCTGCATACGGGGCTTTCAATAAATAACAGGCATATGAAAACAAAAATCACGCGCCTGCTTCTCACTGGCGATGCATACGCCTGTCCTGTCATTCTGAGTGCAACGAAGGATCTCCTGGCTCTGTCATCCTGAGCTTTTTTGTCATGCTGAGCTTGT
>CACYDX010000055.1 GCA_902773255.1 Oscillospiraceae bacterium | reverse complement strand
GAAAGACTGGAAGGATAAAATCAGCAGTGTCCTGCAAAGTGCAGGGCACTGCTGATTCATATGCCAAAATACCAGCGGGCATGCAGAAAACTGCATGCCCGCTTTAGTGCTACTAATTATGGATCCCCGTAAAGGAGTTCAAAAGTCTCGTAGTGATCCTCGGTGTAGTAGATGAGGCCGTCATTGGAGAAGATGATGCGCTTCACGCCGCGGTTCTTCGCACCGAGCGTATCGATGTCGCATTCGGCCCACTTCCTGCCGGAGGCTTTCGGGAGTTTGCCCTCATAGTTGCCGAAGTAATCTCCGCCGATGCACTTGCCGGGACAGTATTTATCAAGCTTGTCGCTTCCGCTGCCGGACCAGCCGGCCTTCTCGGCTTCCTTCTTGGTGATGAAGTTCGATGGAAGTTTTCCGTAGGTATGTATATACAGCGCCACGTCTTCCTTGGAGTCGTATACTCCGTCCTCGGCAATTGCCTTCTCTTCCTGCGCGGGCGGCTCTTCCTCAACGGGAGCGAGCGGAATATCCTCACCGTCCTGTCCCGTCGCTTCCTCAAACGGAGTTGTAGCTTCCGCTGTATCAGGAGGAACTTCTGCAGATTCGGAGCTGTTCGTCATCTCTGATACTGTGGAGATGAAAGAGTCCACGGAGCTTCCGGTTTTGCCTGAATTGCTCCTCAGATAAAGGAAGCCGGCAATCAGGATTATCGCTATCAGTATATAAATGAATCTTTTGTTTTTCATAGGTGCTCGTCCTTAATAAAAACTGCACAGATAATACCATAAAAAGCCCCTGCCGTGCAACATTCTATTCACTTGACGATGATTTTGCCTCATGCTATAATCTTCTTTGTTTTACCGGCGGGAAGCCGGGCTGAAAAGGAGTGGAATATCCTAAATGGATGAAGGCAGTAAATTGCCGTTCATAATAGCTGTTGTTATCCTTCTTCTGCTTGCGATGTACTGCGCTGTCTGCGAGACGGCGTTTTCCGCATGCTCGAGGACCAGAGTGAAGAATCTGGCCGAGCGCGGCGACCCGCGTGCGAAGAGGGCCATGTATGTGCTCGATAACTTCGACAAGGCAATCAGCACGATCCTGATCTGCACCAACATCGTCCATATCTCGACGGCATCCGTAGTTACCGTATTCGTAACAAGGTTCTACGGAATGAGTTTCGTTGCCCTGAGCACGGTGATCACAACGATCGCGGTGTTTTTCATTGGTGAGATGCTGCCGAAAAGCGCAGCGAAAAAACGTGCGGACAAGCTGGCGCTTTCCCTCAGCGGAAGTCTGGGAACGATCATGAAGTTGCTCTCGCCGCTGTCGTCGCTTCTGGCGCTTATAGGCCAGACGGCTGCAAAGCTTACGTCTGCCGAGCAGGAGCTTTCTGTCACCGAGGATGAGATATACGACATTATCGAAGATATGACCGAGGAAGGCACTCTCGATGAGGAACAGGGCGACCTGATCTCCTCGGCGCTGCAGTTCGGAGATGTTACCGTAGAGAGCATCGTGACCCCCAGAGTGGATCTCGTGGGTGTGGATATAAACAACAGCCTTGACGATATCCTTGCACTGGTCAAAGGCACGAACCACAGCAGACTCCCCGTATATGAGGGCAGCATAGATAATATCATCGGCTTTCTCCAGATAAGAAAATTCATAAAGGCCTATCTGAAGTCCGGTCACGATCTTGAGATAAGACCGATCCTCGATGAGCCCCTTTTTATCCATTCGAGCACCAAGATAGATGAGCTGCTCGAGCTGATGACGGCCAGGAAGGCTAATATCGCCGTTGTCACCGATAACTACGGTGGCACTCTCGGCGTCGTCACGGTTGAGGATATTCTTGAGGAGCTCGTGGGCGAGATCTGGGATGAGGACGACGTGATAGAGGAGCCTATAGTGAAATTCGATGAAAACGAATTCAACGTAGGCGCGGATATGCACGTGAGCGATGTCTTCGAGGAGATCGGTTTCGAGGATCCCGAGGAGAACGAGGAGTTCGAAAGCACGCTCATGAGCGAGTGGGCCTATGTGAAATTCGCTGCCATACCCAAGGTGGGCGAATACTTCGATTACCACGGTCTACGGGTGACAGTCTCCGAGATGGAGCATAACAGGATACTGAGGCTCACCGTCGAACGCCTTCCCGAAGAAAAGGAAGGAGGCGATAAGCAGTGAGCACGATTTTAGTTGCTGTGGGCATATTTGCCTGCATTTGCTGCTCAGCATTCTTCTCCGCCTCCGAAATGGCGATATCCTCGTGCAATCATGTAAGGCTCGAAAATGCCGCTGAGGACGGATCACGCAGGGCAAAGACAGCTCTCATGCTTGCCCGCAGATTCGATGATTCGCTGAGTGCGATACTTATCGGAAACAATCTTGCAAATATAGCGGGCTCTTCGCTTGCTTCCATCATGGTAATGCTGCTCGATCAGGGCAGGGACAGATTCGCCTGGCTTGCCACTGTTATAATGACGCTGCTGGTGATCATCTTCGGTGAGACAATCCCGAAGATAACAGCCAAGAAGAAGGCTACCACGCTTTCCATGAGGTATGCCTATATCATCAGGGCATGCATGATAGTGCTCTTCCCGCTGATATGGGTCATAGTAAAGCTGATCGCTCTGTTCAATCTGCTTATCAAGCCCGATGCCGAGCAGACGGACAATGACGAGGCTGTTGAGGAACTGCAGCAGATAATTGAGACTGCCGAGGACGAAGAGGTCATAGATGAGGACCGTTCCGAGCTCGTGCAGGCGGCGATAGATTTCTCTGACATATCCGCCTATGAAGCCATGACGGCGAGAGTGGATATCCAGGCAATAGATATAGAATACGACTGGAACAGGATCCTTTCTGCCGTAGAGAACGCCAACCACTCGAGGATACCGGTGTTCGAGGGCGGAATAGACAATATAATCGGCGTACTCTCACTGAACCATTTCCTCAAGGCAGTGCCGGAGACGCTTGAGCCTATAAACATCCGCAGTCTGCTGATGCCGGTCTGCTATGTGTACAAGACCATGAAGCTGCCGCAGGTGCTCGACAGGCTGAGGAAAGCAAAGCAGCATCTTGCCGTTGTCTCCGATGAATACGGAGGCACGCTCGGAGTGATCACCATGGAGGATGTTCTCGAGCAGATAGTCGGTGAGATATGGGATGAGACGGATAATGTCGAGCCGGAGATCATTGTGAATTCCGAGGGCGAATTCCTGCTCGACGGCGATATGCCGATATCGGAATTCATGGATCTGATGGAGATCCATGACAGCGATTTCACTCCCGAAAGCGAGACAGTAGGCGGCTGGACGCTGGAGATAATGGAAAAGTTCCCGCAGCCCGGTGAGAGTTTTACCTGGAACGGTATCCAGATAACGGTCCTCGATGCGGACGAAAGGCGGGTCGAAAAGGTGCTTGTAAGGCGCCTCCCGGAAAAAGAGGAAGATGAATGAAAAAACTGCCCGCAAGCCAGACTTGCGGGCAGTTTCTCATATTTGGATAAAAAAGAAGGCCATAACAGGCCCACAACGATATTATTCTATCATCATGTTGATCAATATGTCAACCGCATCTTTGAATAAAACTGTGAAAAATGACAAAATTCAGCCATTTACACAAGTTTCAACTGTTTAATTCATTGACTATTGCCCGTTGAAAACATCTGTACCGTATAGTATAGTTAAGACAACAGGAGGACGTAAAACTCCGAAAGAATAGCAGGAAGTCCGCAAGGTCAAACATAAGCAGTTACCCCCACAAATGCTTGTCTCACATAGAGATAAAAAAGTTAAATGATTTGGTGAGAGGGTTGAACGGAAGCGATGTTAAATGCGGCAGGATCTGAAAGAAAGAAGAGGTAACCATAGATGCTAGATAACAAAAACACAGAGAAGTAACCCCCGACAGAGTAGGTGAAAGATGCTCGGCCGGGGGTTACTT
>CACYDX010000054.1 GCA_902773255.1 Oscillospiraceae bacterium | reverse complement strand
CTTTCGCTGCCGTGCATGACGAGTCCCTGGGAATATGCCGGGGCATATCCGTCTCCCACCAGCTTCACCTGTACCAGACCGTCCGCCATCCAGGCGCCGTCCAGTGTGAACAGATCCTGCAGCGCGGAGGGAAGGAGTGTCATGCCGACGGTGCTGAAAGGATGGTTCAGAATATAATATACTGTTTGATCGCCGAAGACAAATGAGCTGAGCAGAGTTTTGGACGGGCCTTTCATTGCGATACCTCCCTGAAAAAAATGAGGTCAGTTTCTGTTATGCGGGGTTCCGGCAGTATGGAATACAGAAAACGGATCATACGGAATGTGAAAGCAGCAGGGGATGAATGGGCTCGAATTCAAGCGGCATTGATCATCCCTCCTTCATTTATTTAAATGGACCGGATTCCCGCCCGAAAGGTTTTTGCAGATGACCGGCTACGAATACTCCTTCGCAAGACACCCGTATCCATTATATCCGATTTGGTCAGCCTTTGATAGAGCCTAACATGACGCCTTAGACATAATGTTTCTGAATGAACTGATAAAGAACCATCAGAGGCGCAGTGGCCACAACGATTACGGAATACTTGAGCAGATTGGCGAGGTATTGCTTATCCAGTGCGTCCTCTGCCATACTGGCAGTCATATCGTTGATGTTGAAGCTGTTCAGAACCAGAATCTGTCTCAGCACCAGCTACAGAGGGAACTTGCTCTGGGTGCGCAGATACATCAGCGCGCCAAAGTAGGCATTCCAGTGGCCTACGGCGAACATCAGCGTCAGCACCGCGATCACCGATTTGCTCAGGGGAAGGGTGCCCCTGAAGAAGGCTTTGCAATGGCTGCATCCGTCGATCATGGCTGATTCTGCCGAATAATCATTGCATAATACAGTTGCATTAAGCAAGAGGAGGGTTCCCTATGTATTATCACAGGCAACTGGAACCGACACTCAAAAAGGCAGCGGAAGAATTCACATGAATAACGCTTTACGGTGCCAGGCAGACAGGAAAGTCCACGATGGTCAGAACTTGTTTGACGGAATTGAATATGTGACATTGGACCAAAGCAGAGAACGTCTTCTTAAAGAAATACTAAAAACAATATATTTTTAAATAATACTTTAAGAAAATGTTGACTTGTGAAAAATCTTAAAGTAAAATGACAGCATACTGATAAACTTGCCCATATATGCGACGACGGGTTTAGCTATTTTCATTCGGAGATGAGCCTATGATTTTCAGAGAACGCTACATGGCACAGATCAGGCCTTTCTACGAGAGCGATCTGATCAAAATCATAGCAGGAATCAGAAGATGCGGCAAATCTGTTATCCTCAGGCAGATCATGAGCGAAATTGAAAAAGCCGGAAAGCGCTGCCTGTTTCTTGATTTTGATCTCCGACCTGTATCTGCCGGGATACCGGATGCAGACGCCCTTATTGCGTATGTGAATGAATACCTGGGCAATGACAAGCTTTACGTTTTTCTGGATGAGATACAGAATGTGGAAGGCTGGAATGATGCGGTAAGAACGCTTCGCCTGTATAATACATCCGTTTTTATTACGGGCAGCAATTCAAAATTACTGTCCGGAGAATATACAAAGGAACTGTCCGGCCGATATGTTTCTTTTCGGATAAAGCCTTTCGTCTACCGGGAAGCAAAGGAGTATGCTGACCAGATGGGCCGTACTTTTGAGATCAGTGATTATCTGGTCTGGGGCGGGTTTCCTGCCGCACTGGAGCAGCCTGGCGATGAAGCGAGAAAGCGGTATCTGAACGACCTGAATGATACGATTGTTTATAATGATCTGGAGAACAGATACAATATCCGCAAGAAGGATATATTTGAGAAAATCGTTGATTTTATCCTGGTTTCCAACGCACGGATCTTCAGCGCGAAATCCATCGCGGATTATATGAAAGGGCAAAACATTCCTGTTTCTGTACCAACTGTCATCAAATACATCGGATATCTGAAAGAAGCATATGTGATCGATGATATCCCGCTGTATTCTCCAAAGGCCAAAGCAAAACTGAATTACTATTATAAACTGTTTGACGAAGATGTTTCCTTTAACAGTATACGTGTATCCGGCAATCGCTTTGATCTGCCCCATAACCTTGAGAACATTGTCCTGAATGAACTGATCTATATGGGTTATGAAGTTACTGTTTATCAGAATAAGGGGCGGGAAATCGATTTCCGGGCTGTCAGGGACGGAAAGATATACCTTGTTCAGGTTGCATACAGTGTGGCGGAAGACAAAGCTTATGAGAGGGAGTTTTCTGCTTTTGCAGATATTGATAACACCGTTAAAAAGATCATTATTACGAATGACGACATCGACTATTCAACCAGCACGGTATATCACTATAAACTTCGGGACTTTCTGATGATGGAAAGCCTGTAAAGACAATCAAGGGGAGTGCGTTATGATTGAGTTCAGAAAGTTTTCTGACTTTCCGAGGGGTACCATGTATGATATCCTGCAGGATGCTTATTCCTTTGATGCCAGGAATAAACAGATATGGGATAGGAACTGGAAAGAATCGGACGACTTCTTTTATGACAATCCCGGGATCGCTGACAAATACAGCCTGGTTTCTTGCCTGGATGGAAAACCCATTGGGTTTGTGACCTGGGATCCGCGCAATAGGCCTGAATACGTTGAAATCGGTCACAATGGGATCCGCGAACATTACAAGCGGCATGATATTAAAAACTCAGGAGAATAAGGACAGATGGATCATGAGAAATATATGAAGCGCTGTTATGAACTGGCTGTCCGGGCAGGGAAGAAAGGTTTCGATACCTTCGGAGCTGTGCTTGTTCATAACGGGCAGATCCTTGAAGAAGCTGAAAATACAGCAGACTGGGACAAGGGTATGTTCGG